>JAIRNP010000034.1 GCA_031258005.1 Treponema sp. | reverse complement strand
TTTGACTACAACAAAATGGTCATCTACGGCGAGGCGACACGGCTGCCCCATGTCAGCCTTCAATCAAACAATATCGAGTTTAAGCAGACTCCCTATGATATAAAGGTGTGGTAACATGAACAAGAAGAAATCAGTATACATTGAAACAACAATCCCCAGCTATATCACGGCAAAGGACAGCCGGGATTTAATACGACTGGCGTGGCAGCTTTCCGCGAGAAACTTCTGGGAAAGCGAAAGGAAAAAGTACGAACTGTTCATTTATACTATTTTTAATAATATACCCATAAGGACGGCCCCCTAAATGCCCCCCCTTAACTGGCGCACCAGAGAGCAAGACCTCAAAGCCGCCGCCAACACGGAATACCGCCTGCTTGTCGAGGACGAACAATACGGCTGCGGCGACAGCGGCACCGGCAACAGCATAGTCAAGGGCGACAACCTTGAAGCCCTCAAAGCCCTGCTGCCGTTCTATGCAGGACAGGTAAAGTGTATCTACATCGACCCGCCCTACAACACCGGTTCCGCCTTTGAGCATTATGACGACAATATGGAACATACAATCTGGTTGTCAATGATGTATCCCCGGCTTGAATTGTTGAAACAATTTTTGCGGGAAGACGGGGCGATTTTCATACAGCTTGACGATAACGAACAGGCTTATACGAAAGTCGTTTGCGATGAGATTTTTGGCAGGAATAATTTTGTCGCCAATATTATATGGCAGAAAAAATATTCGCCGCAAAATGATGCTAAATGGCTTTCCGACAACCATGATTTTATTGTGCTCTATGCGAGGAATAAAGAACTATGGCGACCTAATTTATTACCTCGGACGGAAGCAATGAATGCGCGTTATAAAAACCATGATAACGACCATCGCGGAGTGTGGAAGTCAGGAGATTTATCAGTCAAAACTTATAATGAATCCACTGATTATCCAATAACAACCCCTTCTGGCAGAATTGTAAATCCGCCCGCTGGGTATTGTTGGCGTGTTTCCAAAACAAAATTGCAAGAAATGATTGCCGATAATAGAATTTGGTTTGGACCAAAAGGCAATAGTGTCCCGTCAATAAAACGCTTCTTGTCTGATGTAAAACAAGGGGCCACTTCCTTGACAATCTGGCTTTATCAGGAAGTTGGGCACAACCAAGACGCAAAAAAAGAAATCAAAGCGCTGATCCCGGACGATGTTTTTTCCACGCCCAAGCCGGAACGTCTCATCCAGCGAATCCTTACCCTTGCCACCGCCCCCGGCGACTATGTGCTTGACAGCTTTCTGGGTTCCGGCACGACCGCCGCGGTTGCCCACAAAATGGGAAGGCGTTACATCGGCGTTGAAATGGGGGAACAGGCAAAGACCCATTGCGTCGCCCGGCTTAAAAAGGTTATTGAAGGCGAGGCGGGCGGCATATCAGAAGCCGTAGGCTGGAAAGGGGGCGGCGGCTTCCGGTTCTTCACGTTGGGAGAGGCGGTCTTTGACCGCGAGGGGCGCATAAAGCCGGACATATCGTTTGAACACCTTGCCGCCCACATCTGGTTTACCGAAACCAAAACGCCGATGAACCGGCATATATCCTGCAACCGCAAAAAGAAATCTTCTTTTCTGGGCATCCATGACGGCACGGCCTACGCGCTCCTGTATAACGGTATATTAGGCGATAAAAGCGTTTCAGGCGGGAATATCTTAACCCATGCGACACTGAACCATATCATGGGCGATATAGATATGACCGCCAAAAAAGCGGGCGCGGAATTTAAATATCGGCAGATGGTCATTTACGGTGAAGCAACACGGCTAACTCATGTAAGCCTTCAATTCAACAATATCATCTTCAAACAAACTCCATACGATATAAAGGTGTGGTAATATGAGCAAGAAAAAATCAGTATACATTGAGACAACAATCCCCAGCTATATCACGGCAAACGACAGCCGGGATTTAATACGATTGGCACGTCATAGAATAAAAACACCCCTGTTGGCAACACCGGAAATATTATTGGATACGGAGGAAAAGCCATGACCTATTATGAAGATGACATTGTAGCGGAAGTTCGTCATAATCGCGAAGAACTGCTTCTTAAACATGGCGGTATTGAAGGTTATCTTAAATATCTTCAGGCACAGCACCAGCGTTGGGAAGCCTTAGGTTTCAAATTTTCTACCCTCAAAAAAGGGGGGCCATCGGTAAAGCCCGCGGCTGATCCCAAACAATAAACGGAATAACCATGCAGCTCAAAAAATACCAGATAGAAGCCTTGAATGTTTTGCGCCGCTTTTTCACGCAAAGCCGCATCGTAAGCCACCCGGAAGCCTTCAGGCAAATCACCTCAGAGCCGGAAATTGCCGCACGGCTTGCCGTATTGAAAAACGGCTATACCCTCTGGGACAGCATACCGCACATACCCCGTGTATGCCTCAAAGTCCCCACAGGCGGCGGCAAAACCATCATGGCCGCCCATGCGGTCAAGATAGCCGCCGAAACAATATGCGAAAAGGACAATCCCCTTGTCCTCTGGTTTGTGCCGTCCGATACGATACGAAGGCAGACCGTGGAGGCCCTTAAAAATAAGCGCCACCCCTACCGCCAGGCGCTTGATGAACAGTTTTTCGGAAAGGTACGGATTTTCGATCTTGACGATAAATTCAACATCAGGCCCGATGATATTGCGGACAACGCTTGTATTGTCGTTTCTACTATGCAGTCTTTTGTAAAGACTGACACGGCGAAATACAATGTTTATCGGGACAACGAAAACCTTGATGACCATTTTGTAAAAATGCCCGCCGCTTCCGCAGAAAGCGCGGCCGCTTACACGGGAATGGAATTCGCGGAAACTGATAATACTAAAGCCCGTAGACATAAGTATTCTTTTGCCAACCTGTTGTTCTACCACCGCCCTTTGATGATAGTGGATGAAGCCCACAAGGTAGTTACGGATTTATCACAGGAAACCCTGGGCCGCATTAACCCCGCCGCCATTATCGAGTTTACCGCTACACCCCGGCCCAATAACAACACCCTGTACAACGTCAATGCAATGGAATTGAAAGAGGAAGAAATGATAAAACTTCCCATTGCCCTGGTGGAACATTCAGGCTGGGAAACGGCGGTTGATGAAGCCATTCAGCGCAGAGCGGATCTCGAGAAAAAAGCCGCCGGGGAAAATGACTATATCCGCCCCCTATTGCTTTTTCAGGCCCAGAGCAAAGATAAAGAGGTGACGGTTGAAGTATTGAAAAATTATCTCCTTGAAACATCGAATATACCGGAGAACCAGATAAAAACAGCCACCGGCGAACAAAAAGAATTGGACGGCATTGATATATTTAACCCTAACGAGCCCACCCGTTATATCATCACGGTAGAAGCCTTGAAAGAAGGCTGGGATTGCAGTTTTGCCTATGTCCTCTGTTCCCTGGCTAACGTAAAAAGCGACACTTCGGTAGAGCAATTATTGGGCCGGGTTATGCGTATGCCTTACGCCAAGACCCGCAAAAACCCCGCTTTGAATAAGGCGTATGCCTATGTGGTTTCCCCGTATTTTGGCGAAGCCGCCGCCGCCATCGTTGAAAAACTCAAGAACAAAGGCTTTGATGACAGTGAAGCCCTGGCTTCCATACAGCAGGAGCCGCCCAAAACGCTGGATATCAATAAAAACTGGAATACCCCCAACAATCAATACACCCTAAGCGGTAAACTTAAACCCGCCGATATTCCCTCGACAATTCAATTCACCAACGGCGACACGTTATTTTTCACATCGGAGACCACCGATGAGGATATAAAGAAACTCTGTAAAAAATTACCACTCAAAGAAGTTGCTGATGTAATCTGGAAGTTTGAAAATTACAAGAAAACCGATCATGAGCCGTCCCCGGCTTCACAGGGCATAGTCTTTACCGTTCCCCGTCTTATGTTTAAAGTCCAAAAGGAACTATTGTTTGCCGAGCCCGATACCATCTTTGCAGTTTTTGATTGGAACATCGCCGACTATGCCGAACCCCGGCTTTTGGAACATGAATTCAATATCGGAGAAACAGGAAAAGGCTTTGTTCTTGACATAGACGGAAACCGGTTGAAATACTCAGCCGCCGAAAGGGAAAATTTCTTGCCGAATCTGGTCGATACGGATATATGGACCTCCGCCAATCTATGCTGCTGGCTTGACCGCAAGCTAAAACAGGAAGACATACCGCAAACCCACATGCTGGAATGGCTTCGCTGCAGCATAGAATACCTTATGGACACCCGTAAAATCCCCTTATCCAGCCTGATAATCGCAAAATATGCCCTGATGAATAAATTATTGTCAAAAATCTATGCCGCGCGGCAAAAGGCTAAAAATACGTCATTTGCATTGTTTCTCCGGGAGGGGCGAAAAACCCTTGACTACAAAAATCCTTTCCCTTTCACCCTGGGAATGTATGAGGGTCTGCCTGTCCATGAGGGCAGTTACAAGTTCGCGAAGCACTTTTTGGGAAACAACAAAATTCCCGCTATGGACGACCATGAGGAAATTGAATGTGCGAAAGCGATAGACCAGGAACCACAGGTACGGTTTTGGTTGCGCAATGTCGCGCGCCATAACGCCTCTTTCAAACTTCCCACAGCAACGGATTTTTTCTACCCCGATTTCATAGCCCGGCTTGTCGATGACCGTATACTGGTAGTCGAATACAAAGGCGCGCACCTGGCCGAAACCCCGGACACTAAAGAAAAGGTCAATATAGGCGAAATATGGGCCAAAGTCTCAAAAAACAAAGCCCTCTTTTTACTTGCCACAATCAAAAAGGGCGGTAAGCGTCTTGAAGACCAAATACGGGAAAAAACAGGAAAGCAACCGGCATAACAGGCTTAGGTTTACCGGCAGCACAGGTATGGCAGCAATGGCCCACAGATTACCCGGATGACACCGATTACAATCTGGGGGTCGGCATCCTCTCCCGGAGTGGCGGCATGGGGTTTTTACATGTGGGTTATGTCCCGGTTTCGCCGCTCGTGCGCCTGCTGCCGGGGAAAGGGGTTTTCATTTTCCATCCTGACCCGGGGCTAGCGGGTATCGGCAGATTCCGCGGTATCGGGCACAGACCCTGAGCCTATACCATGTGGATGGTAAAGACCGCAGGGATGCCGCGGATGTTCTTCATGATCTTCTTTACGTCTGCTGCCTGTTCAAGCTGTAAGGTAAAAAAACCGGTCAGCCGGTTTGCCGCAGTCTCTTCCAGGCGGCCTTCAATGAGATGCCCCTGGTATTTGCGCGCCGCCCCCTCAATCTCTGAGAACAGATCCGCGGATAAACGGGACTCCACCTTGAAACGCTTCACCAGCACCGGATCCGCATTTTCCCAGGTAGTGGGGATCTTCCGCTCTTCAAAGTCCGGGATATTGGCGAGGTTGCTGCAATGCTTCCGGTGGATGATGATACCCCGGCCTCGAGAAACATAGCCGATTATGGGGTCGCCGGTTACGGGACGACAGCATCGGGCAAAGCGGATCATCAGGTTTTTTTCATCTTCCACCCGCACCTGCAGGGTATTTCCCTCGGGAAGCTGCTGGGGGAGGACCCACTGTACTGGCGGAGGGGCTTTTTCCTCGACCGGTAGGCCTGGGTGTTCCTTCCCCGGGGAAAGATGTTCCTTGGCCGGCTTCTTTTTGGCAACCACGTTTTTTTCGATGATCAAGGAATCATCATGCTGCTGAAGCCAGGAGCGGATCCTGCTGCGGGCTCTTGAGGTCTTGACCAAGCGGAGCCAATTAAGGTGCGGGTGGGCGCTTGGAGAGGTAAGGATCTCGACTACCTGGGTATTCTTCAATTCTGAACTTAACGGAATGATGGCCCCATCCGCCTTGGCAGCAAGACAATGATCCCCAATGGCGGAATGAATATGATAGGCAAAATCAATGGCTGTAGCCCCGGCAGGAAGCTCGATCACCTTACCCTGGGGGGTAAACACATAGATCGAATCTTTGAGGAGTTCCTGTTGTATATTCTCAAGAAAGGATTCAGCACTAGGGATTTCCCTGTTTTCCCCTGCCTGGGGCTGCATCACCCGGGTATTCCAGGCCCGCAGCCTATTGACAATGGAAATATCCAGGGGCCGTACTCCTTCCCGGGTGGCGGCTTTTTTATACAGCCAGTGACTTGCCACCCCGTATTCTGCGATGTGGTGCATTTCCTCGGTACGGATCTGTATTTCCAGGAGTTTTCCTTCAGGATTCCCTGCAAAGGCCATCACCGTGGTATGGAGACTCTGGTATCCGTTGGATTTGGGCATGGCAATATAATCCTTAAAACGGCCCTCCAAGGGCTTCCACAGCCGATGGACAAGACCGAGGAGGGTATAGCAATGCTCCACACTGTTACAGAGGATCCTGATACCGAAGAAGTCGTAGATATCCTGGGCCTCTTTGTTCCGTTTCCGCATCTTGTGATATATGGAATAAAAGTGTTTGGCTCGGCTGAATACCTGGATATGGATACCTGCGGCGGCAGCTTCCTGCATAATCCGCTGCTGCACCGTGTGGAGAAACTGCTGGCGGTCCCCCCGTTTCAAGGCCACGAGCTCCTTGATTTGCTGATAGGCTTCCCGGTTGAGGTGTTTCAACGAGAGGTCCTCCAGTTCCGCCTTGATCCAGAATATCCCCAGCCGATCCGCCAAAGGCGCGTAGATATCCAGACATTCCTGCGCCACCAGTCGGCGACGCTCCCGGGGAAGTCGTTCCAAGGTTCGCATGTAACAGAGGGTGTCTGCGAGTTTTATGAAAATAACCCGTATATCCTTGGCCATAGCGAAAAACATCTTCCGTATGTGATCCGCTTCCGCCATAGTTTTGTTGGTGGCTGAAATATTCCTAATGCGGACTACCCCATCGACGAGCAGGGCAATGACAGGGCCGAACGTTTCCCGGATGGTTTTGAGGGTAATCGACTGTCCCGTACTACTGGGAACCGATTTATCAGAAGGCTTTTTAAGCCGCAGCGGTTTCGGGGGAAGGCGCGGTGGCCCCGTTGGAACTCCCGGGGTTACCGTACTGTAGAGGAGCAGGGTAGCGATGACGGTGTCTGGGTCCAAGTTAAGTTCCATGAGAATCGCCGCACTCGCAAAGGCCTGCAGGATGCCCGCTTCCCCTGCGGGATTATCCTCCCTCAGCCCTTGGATCCATTCCAAGGCTTGGAGGATTCGGCTCTGTGCTTTGGCGTCGTAGATCCGGATTTTTTCCTTAAATGCCGCTATCCCCCTATCCATAGAGGCCTCCTTTGTATACTCCCTATGAAACCTCTTGCAGGAGCAGTGCTTCATGAGGAGCCCTAGGCTTACTTTTTATTTTCTGCTAAGAATCCGAGCCTGTAAACCCTGCGGTAATAACCCGGGGCATACCAGACAAATCAGGAATCCTGGTGATAGGCCTATACCCATGATTCCTGAGCAGCTCGGTGATGGCCTGCATTTGCCCGGGATCCGCTTCCATGAGTAAGGTCCCCCCGGGGTATAAATGGGCTTTCGCCTGCACCAGGATCCGCCGGATAAGGTCCAGCCCATCCGCACCGCCGTCCAGACTCAGCCGGGGTTCCCGCCGCACCTCCAGAGCCAAGGTGGGGATCACCGCCGAAGGTACATAGGGCGGATTGGCAGTGATGATATGAAACCGTCCGGTAATCCGGTGGAAGAGATCGCTCTCGATAGTATACATACCCGGCTTGGGGAGCAGCCGAGCCCCGTTACCCTTGGCCACAGCCAAAGCCGCGGGGGATATATCTGAGGCGTATACCTCTATACCGGGGCGTTCATGTTTCAAGGCAATGGCCACGGCTCCAGAACCGGTACAGAGATCCAGGAGGGTACACGGCTCGGTTGCAGGAAGCCGGTCGATCACCGCCAAGCCTGCTTCCACCAAAGTTTCGGTATCAGGGCGAGGGACCAGGACCTCCGGGCTTACGGTAAAGGAGAGTCCCCAGAATTCCTTGTATCCCAGAATCCAGGCCACACATTCTCCCTGAAGACGCCGTTCTAAGAGGCGGGTGTACTGCTGCAGCTCCCCTGCTGAAACCGGTTCAGCCTCCCGCAGGATAAGCCCTGTCCGGTCGGTTTTGAGTACCGAAGCCAGGAGCAGGGCTGCATCTAAAGCGGGGGCGGGTTCGCTTTGAGCCTCTTGAGGAATGGGGAAGGACGCGGCTTTGAGGAGGGCCGTCCCCGCTCCAAGGACTTCCCCTAGGGTCATCACACCGGGATCGGCAACGGCGCTGGGGCAGCTTCAACCTGAGACGATTCAGGTCGGTCGCTCTTGAGCAAGGCTTCTTTGGCAGAGAGTTTGAGGGCGTCGAAGAGCTCTTCCACCGCTCCCTGCATGATGAGATCCAGTTTGTACAAGGTCAGGTTGATCCGGTGATCCGTTACCCGGTTTTGGGGAAAATTATAGGTCCGGATCCGTTCGGACCGGTCCCCGCTGCCGACTTGGTTTTTTCGAGCCTCCGCCCGTTCGGAATGGGCCTTGGCTGCTTCCAGCTCATAAATCCGGGCCCGAAGAATCCGCATGGCCTTGGCCTTGTTTTTGATCTGGCTTTTTTCATCTTGACAATGGACCGTCACCCCCGAAGGGATATGGGTGATCCGTACCGCCGAATCAGTGGTATTAACACATTGCCCTCCAGGCCCTCCGGCCCGCATCACATCAATGCGGAGGTCTTCCGGGCGGATAGTGATTTCCGTCTCGTCCGCTTCGGGGAGCACTGCCACGGTTACCGCGGAGGTGTGGATCCGGCCGGAAGCCTCGGTAGCAGGGACCCGCTGTACCCGGTGAACCCCTGATTCATACCGGAGATTTTCGTATACATTATTGCCGCTGATAGCGATAATGATTTCCTTGATCCCCCCCAGTTCGGTTTCATTGGAACTCATGATTTCAAATTTCCAATGCTTCGTTTCCGCAAAACGGGCATACATGCGAAACAGATCCGCCCCAAACAGGGCCGCCTCATCTCCACCTGTCCCGGCCCGGATTTCCATGATAATGTTCTTTTCATCCAGGGGATCTTTGGGAATAAGGAGCAATTTGAGCCGGTCCTCTGCATCTTTCAAAAGACATTCCAGGCTTTGAAGCTCTTCTTTGGCAAGTTCCCGCATATCCGGGTCCTTTTCATGCTGCAAGAGGGTTTTAGCATCATTAATCGGGTCGAAGAGGCGGGTAGCTTCCTCATAGGCTGCGGCAATTACGCTGAGCTGGGCATATTCTTTCATCATATCCCGGTAGTTATGCTGATCCTTTACCAAATTCGGGTCTTGAATCAGCAGGGACACCTCCGCATACCGGTGAAGCAATGATACCAGCCGTTCATTTTTTTCCATTTTTTTCCATTTTTCCTCTATGAGGTACATACTAGCAATGAACCAAGCCCCTGACAAGTAATCCCTTCCGGCTGGTGTCAAGGCGCAATGGCAATGACCTCTCCCTTAGGCAGCATGAAAAACAGGGAAAAAGCGCAAATCTAGGGAAAGGGCGCATTTTTTCGTCCTCTTTACAGCTTTCCAGGAGTAGTATAGATTGGTTATAGAAGATATATGCCTTTGGGAAGGGTTTGCCCATGGGAAACGAAGCGGAAAGATACAATGTTATGCAACAAACATCAGGCTTAAGTGCCAAAGCCTTTGCCGAAATTCCGGGGCTTTCAAAGGCTATAGGCTATCAGATCTCAGGCGGCCTGCTTGAGCGCTCAAGGGCCGTTCTTGAAGGGTTCTCCCAAACTATCATGTAAATTTTTCTTGGTTCCTTACCGTGAAAGGCCCAGCCGGCCTTGACCCGGACATGGTAGAGATTGAATTACTTAAATAGAAAGCGGGGGCCATCGTAGGGTATGCGCAAACCCCGCCGCTTCTCCGGTCCGGAGTTATACGAAATCAGGGTAGCCCGACGGGTTAGCGGCGTGTTAACATAAAGAAACAAAAGGAGTTGCCAATATGGGTGGTGATCTACAAAGTATGCTGATGGATCACACATACCCATAATTGATATAAAAGAAAGCCATATTGCAGGCTTTCCAGTGATTACGGAGTTTCTTGGAGAAACAACAGGTTCCG
>JAIRNP010000107.1 GCA_031258005.1 Treponema sp. | reverse complement strand
CCAAAGACCGGAATCAAGTCCGATAATAAGGGAATCCCACCGGGATTCGACAAACCGGGGCTTGACGCCGAGTTTTGCGGCAATGGCTTCGGCCACTTCCACATCATAGCCGATAAGCCGGTTGCTCGCAGCATCATGGTAGGTGTAGGGCGGGTAAGTTCCCTCGATACCGATAACCAGTTCCCCCGCGGCCTTGATCCGCTCAAGGGAATTAAGGGCGCTTTCTTTTTTTGCCCCGGCAAAGGCGGAAACGGTAAGCGCCAAGGCCAATCCAAAAACAAACAACTTTTTCATACAAAACCTCTCTCCGCGTCCTGGGGTAAAACGTTTCATGTATGTTTCATTCCGCGGGGAATGTTCCAGATTCCCCACCCCAGTATGACGCCTGTATCTATTGCGGATACCGGTCAACGACCGGCTGCATATCCGCGTAATTCCTGTTCCCTCATGCCCTTTCCAGCGCCCTTTCCACATCCAGAAGGAGATCTTCGGTATCCTCAATTCCGATGGAAAGGCGCAGAAGGCCGTCCTCTATACCCGCCTTTTTTCTCAGCTCCTGAGTAAAGGATTCGTGGGTCTGGCTTGCCGGATGGCACACCAGGGATTCAACGCTGCCCAGGCTGACGGCAAAATCGAAAAGCGAAAGCCCGTGGATAAAGCGCGCGGGGTCGCAGCCTTCACATAAAACAAAGGACAGCACCGCGCCAAAACCCCGGCTCTGGGATTCCTGAATGCGGCGGTTCTCCCCGCCTATGGAAGGGTAGAAAACCTGCTTGACTTTTGGGTGGGTCTTGAGCAGATCCACCACTGCGGCGGCATTGGCGCATTGGCGATCCATCCTGAGGGCGAGGGTTTTTATGCTCCTTTCAAGCTGATACGCATCCACCGGACTCAGGGGGTTCCCCAAGGTATTCTGGAGCAGCTTTACTTTTTCGGCCTTTTCCTCATCGTTAAGGACCAGGGCCCCTGCCAGAATATCCGAATGACCTGCATAGTACTTGGTTGCCGAATAGACCACCATATCGGCTCCCAGACTGAGGGGCTTTTGTAGATAAGCTGACATAAAGGTATTGTCCACAATCAGGGTAATGCCTGCCGCGTGGGCCTTCTCCGCCAGACGCCCTATGTCCGTAACCCGGAGCAGCGGATTCGAGGGGCTTTCCAGAAAAATCCCCCGCACATCGCGGGGGAGCCCGTCCACATTCAGGGTGTTAAAATCTGCCACCAGATCGTAAAAAAGCCCCATAGTTCCAAACACCTTCGAGGCATAGCGAAAGGTTCCGCCGTATACATTGTCGTTCAGCAGAATCCGGTCACCCCGCTTGAACAGGTGAAAAGCCGTATCAATCGCGGCCATGCCGGAACTAAAGGCAAAGGCATAGCGGGCGTTTTCCAGCAGGGCAAGGCGTTTTTCCAGGGCAAGCCTCGTCGGGTTGGTTCCCCTGGTATAGACATGTTCCTGAAATTCACCCAGTTTCGGCTGTCTGTAGGCTGTCGCAAGATGCACCGCAGAGACGACATCACCCGTATCCTCTCTTGTTTTCCCGTCTCCATGAACCGCGAGGGTGGTAAATTGCATGTCCGTTCCTTTATCAATGTAATATTATCAATTTAATAGGATATATGAATAAAAAAAATTTGTCAATGGAGTTTGTCCAAAAACTCGGTTCGTGCGAACATGTAGAAACGGTACATCAGAGCAATACCGTTCCCTTGACCTATACTTACCGGTACGATCTATCATACAGTAGGGTTGTTCAAAAACTGAAGTTTTTGGAAGACAAGCGCTGTTTGTCCAACTTCCGCTTAAAAGGACTTGGTACGGACTAAAAGTCCGCAAGAACCCACAACGAACCGCAGGTTCGCGTTATCGACCGAGTTCATTGAACCGCTGCATGTATAAGGAGTTGCTATGTATACGGGTCAATTAAAAACCGTACTGTGTTACGGTGATTCTAATACCTGGGGCTATAATCCCCATAAGGGCAGCCGTTATGATCACCACACCCGCTGGCCTATGGTTTTGAAGTACTTGCTCAACCAGGGCTGCCCGGAGGATGATCCTGCTTTTTGGGTGGTAGAAGAAGGGCAAAATGGCCGAACGAGTTGCCGGGAAGATCCGGTAGAGGGGGACCGGAACGGACTGCGCCAGCTCATCCCTATTCTGGAAAGTCATAAGCCCCTGGATCTAGTAGCGGTGATGTTGGGAACCAATGACCTCAAGCTCCGCTTTAACCCGCTTCCTTACGACATAGCCTGGGGGGTACAGCGGGTTGTAGCGGCTATTCAAGATTCCCGTACCGGCCCGAATGAGCAAAGCCCCCAGGTCCTCATGATTTGTCCCCCGCCCACGGTAGATGCTCCGGGGTTTAAGCATATCTTTGGGGATACGCAAGAGCTTTCAAAGAAGCTCCCTCCCTTGTACCGGCAATTTGCCCTGGAGCGGGGTGCGGTCTTTCTTGATGCGGGCAAAGTGATTCAAACCAGCACGGCTGATGGTATTCACCTGGATCCTGGGGCCCACCGGAAACTGGCGGAAGCAGTGGCAGAGATAATTAAGGAGAAATTGGCGGTAGCTCACCGGGTATGCTGAGTGTGGACTTAGAACAAACCCTCCCTTCCTGGGTATAACGAGCACTATACCGGCAGTCCCCGGGAGGGGGTTCATGGGGGTTGTCGCGGATTTGCCGGAAGGGAGAAATGATTGGACTTGTTCAACAACCCGGTTGGCTGTTTCACAAGTCTCGTAGATTTCGCGTGGTCCCGCGGCAATCGCACTCTGGGCCTTATACAATGGCCTTATTCGGAAACTTGATGTTTCCGAATAAGGCTAATAGGCCGAACTTCGAGTTTTAAATTTCACCGCCAAGTCGAAGAAGTCGAATAAGTTTTTAGCGCCAATTTGTTCTTTTTTCCTTCCTTTTTCGACTTATTCGACCTTTCGGTGAATAAATAAGGACGAATTAGTCGAAACTCGACATGCGGCCTAATATTTTTATCGAGTTGTATTGACAAACGAATCGTTCTATAGTATACTCTATTAAGAATGTATAGCTGCATCAGCGGAACATTCACCTGGTGTTTTCAGATTTTTTTGATAAAAAATCGCACCTCTCCTTCTGGCTGTCTAAGAAAGCCGTGTTTTTTAGACAGCCCCTTTTATTTATGTATCGATTGTTTGATAGGGATTTGTATAGTATAGTCAATCAGGAAGGCCAAAGGCATGAAGAAACTTCGTGTGGAAGATGCGATCGGACAGGTGCTTTGCCACGATCTCACCCGTATCGTGCCGGGTGAAATGAAAGGTCCCCAGTTCCGCAAGGGACATATCATACAGGAAGGGGACATCCCTATGCTGCGCTCCATGGGCAAGGAACAGGTGTTTGTCTGGGAAAAGCAGCCGGGGATGTTCCATGAGGATGAAGCTGCGGCCCGTCTAGCCGCCCTGTGCACAAACACCCATATACGAATGGGCTCGGCGGCGGAGGGTAAAATCGAACTTTTTGCAGAACAGGATGGCGTTTTTTGTGCTGATGTGGTGCGGCTTAACCAGGTGAATGGGGTTCCTGACATCATCATTGCGGCTCGGCATTCCTGCTCTACGGTAAAAGCCGGGGATAAACTAGCAGCCATGAAGGTAATCCCCTTAGTGATGCCCGAAGAAACCTTGGCCCATGCGGAAGCCGTGGCAGGGACGAGGCCGATTTTTGAACTCCGGCCCTATATCCTAAAAACCGCTTGGGTGATAACTACGGGAAGCGAAGTGGCTCGAGGCTTAATTCAGGATAGCTTTACCCCGGTTATTATCAAAAAACTCAAAGCCTACGGTATTGAGGTGATCCGGCATGTGGTGGTAGAGGACGGCCTGGATGCGGTGGCCCGGGTAATCAGCGAAGCCCTTGACAAAGGAGAAACCAGGGAGAGAGCGGATCTGATCCTCTGTACCGGCGGCATGAGCGTTGACCCGGACGACAATACCCCAGGGGCCATCAAACAGAGTGGAGCGAAGATTGTTACTTACGGCGCGCCGGTCTTACCGGGTGCGATGTTTTTGTTGGGATACTATGCTGACGGCCTGCCGATCCTGGGGCTTCCAGGCTGCGTCATGTATATGCAGACCACCATCTTCGACCTCGTACTGCCCCGTATTGCCGCAGGCATCCTGATGACCAAACAGGATTTTACGGTTTTGGGGAACGGCGGCTTGTGCCTGGGCTGTAGGGAGTGTCACTATCCGGTTTGTCCCTTTGGTAAAGTATAGGCTTCTCAGGAGCGTAGAGACGGGCCCCCTGTTCGTACCCTTTCCTTGGAACCGGTTCCTACGAGGGGTAATCCCCCTGCCGGGCTGCTCAAGACCCTGAGGATACGCCTCAGGAAAGCCCGGCAAAGACGGAATATCCGCCTCTTTCCTCCCCGGTTTATCCAGGCTCCAGACTAGATCCTGAATTCTGAGCCCAGATACACCTTCCGGACCATTTCATTGGCCAGGATACTATCCCGATCCCTCCCAAAAGTTCTTTTCCTGCGGCTTCTTTACCATGTTCCGGGTTTGAAGCCTTCTGGCGGCGGGATGAGGCTGACGGTATCTCCCGTCAATTCAAGTACGTAAAACCCGGCATCGTAGGCGTAACGCATAACATCGGGGTTGACAACCCCGCCCGCCATAGTTCCGAATAACTCTTTGTTCACCACTTCCAGCGGCGGATATGCGCGGATGAGTTCCATCCGTTTCAGGTGTTCGTCCACATAGCTTTCCTTATCAAGTCCACTCTTGACTTCTACGGCCATTGCTTTACCGGTATTGGAAAGCAGAATGTCTATGTCGGTCCTTAGGCGGTTTGTGTTGTCGTAGATAGGAACGCGCTGATATGAACGTACCAGGCCGTAATCGGGAAACTTTTCCCATAGCCGCGCCGCGATTAGTGTCTCTATAAGCTCCCCCAAAGAACGGTTAATCCCACCGGCATTACGGCTCACGTTGTCAAGTCTCTTGGATGTTTCCGCCACTATACGGCCGGCTTCCGCCACCGCACGGTCGGTTTCCGCAAACATGGCCCAAACTTTTTCAAAGTTTAAGGTTTTACCCCATTCAGCCGCCTGTTCCGCGGTCATTTGCGACATAATTCCGCCTCCTGCACATAACTATAAGGGCAAGCCGCACAAGCCGCAAGCCGCCCGTTGCTCATTGGACTTGTTCGACAACCCGGTTGGTTGTCGCGGACTTTAGTCCGACACAAGTCTCGTAGATTTGGCGAATTTCTTGCAGAAATCCGCCAAATCTACTGTTTTTTAGCTTCCTCCACTTCACCATGTCTAGAAAATGTATCTCACACGTATCCGATAGTATAAACTCACTGTGCCGGTCTTCCCGTAGGTGAAAACTCGGGTGAAAATCCTCTATCGGAAACAGGCCGTAGTCCACGATGTTCACCGCTATGACCGGTACAAGATCAATATAGTCGCTCCCGGATGTAAAGTTCCAGATGTACCTGCGGTTCCAATAGCAAAGGCTGCGCTTCTCGATATTGTACTGATTCCTGATCTGTACCTCGACATCCGCAAGGGAATCGCTGCCGGATGTGGAAGCGCCCGAAACACTGGCCAGTACATCCAGCTTAGCCCCTTTGTGACCCGTGATTTCAGCCGGAAGGTCCTTGTTTTCCAGGATTTTCACCGATAGCAGATTGCCTTTGCCGGTATGTTCCAGTGTGGCGTTGAGGAAGCCCAAAAGCTGAAGTTCGTCGCCTTCCGCTCCAAAAACTTTTTGAAAAGCGAAGTCCTTTAGTACATTCAGCCGGTCCATGCTATGGCTCATCGGGGGCTGTCCAAGAAGTAATTTCAAAGCAGTCTTTTTTTCTTTTTGGGCCCTGTGCTCTGAAAAAATGGTCTGGCAGTACTTTTATTGAGCGGGAACCCCGCCACTGTCAACAAGTTAAGGGATAGACACTCCTCCAAAACGGCGATAAACCGGAAAACAGGAGGGGTAACATGGGAAAAAAATGTGTTTTGATGTGGTCCGATGGTTCAAAGGAAAACGCCTTTTTAGGAATAAACGCGGCGATTTCATTCTCGCCTGAAAGCTGGACAACCGTGCCGTCCATCCACGCCTCCCACTTCGCCACTGCCGCGACATTTGGTTCCGGAGAGGAAACGATGTCAGAAAGCAGCGTGTCCTCAAAAATTAAATCGCTTTCCAAAAGCACGGTGTCGTCCCGTACAAGATAATCCTTCGCAAGATAAAGTGAATAGATGTTATTTGTTTTGTTATAAATATCGTTGAAAATATACTCAATCGTAACATCTTTATACTGGTCGCCCAGAAACGAAACCAAATTTTCCTTCTGGTAGCCAGAGCGACAATAAAGCATCGACGGATACCCGCGCCGGAGACCGCATCCAGCGCCCTTTCGATAAGCGTCTTCCCGTTCAGAGACAACATACATTTCGTGTTATTCCGGGTATATTTCCCCAGCCGGTTTCCCATTCCCGCAGCAAGTATCAACGCCTGCATATATCAAATCTCCTTCTCCACTATTTTTTTACCTCGTTATCGAGGTCTTTTTGCATCACCAGCGTCCCATTGTTTTTTGGCTCCGCCTATTTCAAATTGTCCTCTCCGTAATAAACCAGTGTATCATCGGCTATACTGTCTATGCTTATCCGCAAGGTGTCATTTTGTGTACGGGAAAGCTCATTTTCCGAATTGGCGGTAAGATCAACGCTTCATAGGTCACTGGAGTAAAGTTTATTGTTATAGAAATCCGCCCCTCGGCCTATACGCTTACAACATAATCTGATACTGCTGTCCCCGGAATTACCCGGTAGCCTATCAGGTTAGTAAAGTCCCGTGTGCTTCCTGAAGCCGGTTCCACCACACTTCCGCTAAACGTAACGAGCGGCAAAAACGCGGTAATATTCGTACTACAAGGCGCGCTAACAGTTATAGTTTGTTTGGTGATAACACCTGTGGATGTCTCTATGACAAAAGAGCTTATAAATTCTTCACTGGACGTCGTTATGTTTTCACAACCTGTCAGGATAAGTACTAAGGCTGAGGTGAGAATCAGGGCCGGATGCGCGAATAATGTCTACGCTACTGCATACAGATCATAAAAATACTTAAAGATTGGGGGGGTATAGACAAAAAGGACTGCTTATCGGCGCGGTTATCTGTGGTAACAGTGGTCCGTCGCGCTTGTTTATAATGGCGTATTTCCTATCTGGGCCGTTTCCATAAATACTTCTCATGGTAAGGATTAGTTCAATAATAAGTTGAACATATTGTTTATCTATGGTACAATGTTTTCATCAAGTAAATGAGGGTGAAAACATGGAAAAACGAATTCTACGAATGATACCTTTATTAG
>JAIRNP010000041.1 GCA_031258005.1 Treponema sp. | reverse complement strand
CTCATAGTGGGGATTTTTTTATTTTTTAGCAATAAAATTCTTATTTTTCGTGCAAATTCTGACCGGCGAATTCTTACTTTCCGTGCAAAAAATTCTTATTTTTCGTGCCAGGTTACAGTATCGCTAAGATCACCGCCACGATAAAAAAGATCAAGGAACTTTATCCTACGATACATCTCACCGGAGGAGCCGGCAATATTTCCTTCAATCTGCCGGCCCGGAAATACATAAATCGGGGCTTCATCATCTTGGCTATGAACGCCGGATTGGACAGCACCTTCCTGGATCCCTTGAACAAGGATATGATGGGATTGATTTACGCAACCGAAGCGCTCCTGGAGCAGGATGAATTCTGCATGGAATATATCGGCGCCTTTAGAGAAGGGATATTTTGAAACGGAGGGTGGAGATGATCCCGGCCACCCGTCCCCCGGCGGGTGGAACGGAATCACGGGCTGGACCAGGACCGGCTGGTCAAAGCGCTGCGGCTTGCCGGGATTTCGACGAGAGCGACGGCAAACCGGTTTCTTGAGGAAACGTACCTTCCCAGGATACCCGGAAGGTTTCCCGCCCGGCGGTAGACCCGGCGGACGCGCCTGTTCCGTTGGGGCAGGCGGAGGTCCTGTGTTGTGAACAGGAACGGAGGGTGGTGATTTCCCACCATGCAGGGTACCGAACCCTGTATGCCCACCTGAGCGTGATTCGGACCAAATCCGGTGACTATGTAGGAACCGGTGAGCATATCGGCGATGCAGGAAGTACCGGTCTCAGCACCGGCCCGCACTTGCATTTTACGGTGTATAAGCATGGGGTTACGATAAATCCCCGAACCCTTATCAAATAGCGCAGCAGGGGTTCCGCCTCGCTGTAGGGTTCAGTACGAAAAGGGGATGCTTTTCTTCTAAAGGCAGGGAAGCACGGGGATGTTCAGCCCTTTGGAGTGGTACTCCGCCTTTATCCCATTATCCCCATATAGAGCCAGGGGATGAAGATAGCCGGAATGAGATTGGCTACCCTGATTTCTTTCACCCCCAGGAAGTTATACCCAATGGCTGCTACCAGAAGGCTCCCTACTGCAGACATCTCCCGGATAATGTCAGGGCTGAGGTAATCTTTTATGACGCTGGCGGCCAGGCTTATGCTTCCTTGATATACAAAGACCGGCAGCGCGGAAAAAACCACTCCCATACCCATAGAGGCGCCGAAGATCAGCGAAATGGAACCGTCCAAGATAGACTTGGCAAAGAGGGTCTCATGATTACCGAGCAGCCCGCTCTGCATAGAACCGACAATGGCCATGGACCCGGTACAAAACAGGATACTGGCGGATACAAAACCCTTGGAAAAGGCCCCTCCTTTCATACCGAGCCGGACTTCCGCCCACGTTCCCAACTGGTTCATCCGCCTATCCAGGTTAATACCTTCTCCGATGAGGGCGCCGCTGACCATACTCACGATGAGGAGGAGGACCCGTTGGTTATCCAAGGCTCCCTTAATCCCCATATAGATGATCGAAAGCCCGATGGCCTTTTTGATGAGTTCCTCAAACCGTTCCGGGATGCCCCGAATAATAAAACAACCTGCGAGAGCGCATACCACAATCGTAAGTCCATTCACTACAGGTCCCAGCATACCTTTCCGTACTCCTTTTTCTGCTTTAGGTTTCTCAAGGGTTATCAGTATTTACGGCAGGACGTTTCCTGCAACCAGATATAACCCGTGCCATTCTTCCCGGGAAAGGGTGATTTCCGCGGCCTTCACGCAGTCCTTGAGGCGTTCCGCCTTCATGGTACCGGATACCCCCTATTGTTGGGAGATCCCCGCGATCTTTTGAAGGCCCTGGGATATCATAGTCGCCTTGATCATACTGAGTTGCAACTGATGGATAATGATAGGCTGCTTGACATATTTTTTCAACAACGGTATTTCAGCGGGTTCTGATGGGATACGCTGAAATGACGGACCTTGTCTGATGCCGCACTGGGATTGGAGCCGTATCGTTACCTGATACAATAAACCTTAGGTCAAGGGGGATAGAAGGTTGCAAGTCCCTGCCTCGGTACTTCCCGGCTCCCTGCTTAGGATTTATCTGGTAAGGCTTTCATCTTTTCTTTTAATGCTAAGAGCATCGCATCGGTGGAATGATCGGAGTTCTCCAATTCAGCAAAACGCTTATCTAAACTGGTGTTAGCCGTATAGTCATCCAACTCCACCGCAGCCTCGGCTTGGGCCTCCATCTGGTCCACCTTCGCGGCCATACGATCAAAGGCATCAAAGGCGGTTCTATTGCCCGATAGGCTCGACATGGTACTCTGTATTTTCTGCTGGGCCTCAGCCCGTTTTGCCCGGGCGATGAGTAAATTCTTCTTGCGTTGGGCCTCTTCAATTTTGTTTTGCAGTTCCCGCAGGGATTCTTTGAGCTTTTCCACCGCCCCATGTTGGGCATCCCATTGCTTTTTATATTCTGCATAGGCATTATCATGCTCCTGCTTACGGAGCAAGGCTTCTTTTGCCAAATCATCCTTCCCGGCCTGTACCGCGAGCATGGCCTTCCGCTCCCAATCCTGGGAGAGGGCTTGCTGGTTCTGGGCTTCCCGCTCAAGCTTCTTCTCATCCGCTATGGCCTGGGCCACCGCCTTCTTTGATTCGATAAGCTGCTCACTCATATCTATGAGCAGTTGATTGAGCATCTTTTCCGGCTTTTCAGCCTTACTGATCATATCATTGACATTCGATGAAACGAGGGTTTTAAGCCTTGAAAAAATTCCCATGGTGCTAACTTCCTCCTGATGGCGCTAAATTATATCCTATGTTTAAGCATGTACTGCTCTATAGGGCGAGAGTATCGGATAATGCTGGGTTAAGGCGAGACTGAAGGCATCCAAGGTTGCCCTGAACTCCTCGTAATCCATAGTAGCATATTCCAAGGTATCGATTAAAAGAACCGTATCCTTTTCCAAGGCATACGCCCCATGGACCACATCACTGGCATTGAGTTCAAGCAGTTTGGTAAACAGCTCAAGTCGATGATCCTGGGGCACCTCCATTACGAGGACCCTGAAAATAACCAAGGGCTCCGCATACATGATGACCACCCCTTCCATACCATACTCCTCGTCATCAAGCAACCACAGATTATCCGCTACTTCTTTATACGTAACCATAAGATCAATGAGATACTGTTCTATTTTATTGACTGCCATAGATCATCCTTGTTAAAGAAAATATCATCCTAAGAATACCTGCCCTTGCGTATCCATGGCAAGTATGGTCTTACACGCTACACAATGAAAACGTCCCGGCTGTACCGCCTGTAAAGAACGTGCACAAACCGGACAGGTAAGGCTCAGGGGATACCGCTGATTCGATTCCTCCCATCCGCGGTTGCGGAAAACCTCCAGGGACGCATCCAGGGTATTCTTGATAATAAAAACTTCGGTAAACCCGAGGAGTTGGAAAATCTCGTACACCTTGGGCTGCAGGTTACAAAACACGATAGCGCCTCCTTGGGCTTTTACCAATTTCAGAATCCAGGAAAAAGAACCGATACCCGTCGATGAAAGATACGTGAGTTCACCGCACTGGAAGATTACCTTAGTATAACCGGCTTCAATACCTTGTATCACCCGTTTCTGAAAATAATCCGTATTATAGGTATCTAGATACCCGATTAGGTATACCAGGATCCCCCCTTGCAAGGTATCAATATGGGTGAACTTGATAGTGAGACCTGTCTCTTGTGCATCATCAAATCCCTGCATAATGTCATTGTTTGACATGACCCTTCCTTCTATTCCTGTCCCCGGCATTAGTATCCATTACCTATGTCTCTAGCATACTCAATTGTACACCTTTTGTCGAGAGGGTATCATGAATCATGATGCTGCATGATATGGTGATCATCCTTTCTCGACCCCAAGAAGCCGGGAATGTCGGGGCCGTATGCAGGGCCATGAAAAACATGGGCCTTTCCCAGCTTCGTATCGTGAGTCCGGGCCATTTGGATCCCGCGGTAATCCACACCCGGGCAGTTCATGCCAGGGAACTATGGGAGACCGCTCAGTTCTTTACCTCCCTTCCCCATGCCACAGCAGACTGTTCGCTGGTCGTGGGAATCACCCGGCGACGGGGACAGCGCCGAAAGCTGGTAAGCCTCAGCCCTGAAACCTTGGGGGACTACCTCCGGGATAAGCCGGGGAAAACCGCGCTGGTGTTTGGTAATGAACGGACCGGGCTTGAAGCCGAGGAACTGGCTGTGTGTAATCTGGCTTCCCATATTCCTGCAGACGCGGCCTTTCCCTCACTCAACCTTTCCCATGCGGTCCAGATCTACGCCTATACCCTGTTCCGTACCCTGGGTCCGGTAAGCCCAGCGGAAGGGATGTGGGTACCCCTGGACCAGACCGGGCTTGATGGTCTGGTCCGTTCGGTAACGGATTCCCTTGAATCCCTGGGTTTCTATAAACAGCCGGGCCGGGAAGAACAGGAGCGGTTTTTCCAGGATGTTTTCGCCCGAGCAGGACTTTCCATCCGGGAAGCGGACTATATGAGGAACCTCTTCTCTAAGGCCGCCCATTTAGGAAAAAAAGGGCATGATCCAGAAGCATGAGAGGGCGGTACGCGCTTAGGATTGCCCAATGTGAGTTTTCACCTGTATCGAAAGGGACCGTAGGGCATCCACCACATACACATTCCGTACCGGGATCTCCGATGGAACCGTCAATACCAAAGGGGCAAAGTTGAGGATACCCCGGATACCTGCGGCTACCAGTTTTTCCGCGGCGGCCTGGGCAGCGGCTTCAGGAACACAGAGCAGGGCCATTTCTATTTGAAAACGGCTTATAATTTCGGCCATTTTATATGCAGGATAGAGGGGTACCGGAGATTTCAGGATTTCTACTCGGTTTACATTGGTATCGAATCCCGCGATCAGCGTAAATTCCTCCCATGCCTCAGCCTCCAGGTTGAGATATGCCGAGCCGAGCCGTCCAAGACCTACCACGCAAAACCTTCGGTCCCGGTCCAGTCCGAGGGCGCTTTTTATGGCCGGTACCAGAACCGAAGGAGCGTACCCGTTGCTGCTTCCATAGTCACCCCCCAGCCAGGCAATATCTTTTCGTATGGTATAACTAGACCAGCCCGTAAGCCCTTCAATGTGGCTTGAGGTTACCGCGGGAACTTCACTTTTTTCCAGGATCCTCATCAGGTGAAGGAGCCGTTCCTTGGTAGGTTCGGGCATATGGACCATCAATCAAGCCTCCTTGAGCATGGTATGGTTACTCTATACCCTGACGGCCAGTATAGCAAGAAGCCGAATCCCAGGGTATGGGAATTTGGGTTCTCTGGATTTTTTAAAATCTCCCCGGCTAACCCAGATACGGTTCTTGCTACAAGAACTATCCGCACAACCTGGGGATGCTACATTGCAGATCCCTTCGGTTTAAGGTATGATTACTATATGGCAGAAGATTTTACCGTATTAGACCTGCTCGATATTACCTTGAAGGAACATAATTCCCTTAACCTCCATTGTTTGGGAGGCCGGAAAGGGTTAGGCCGAAAGATCTGCATCTCGGATCTGAACCGGCCGGGGCTTGCCCTTTCGGGGTTCTATGATTCCTTTGCCTTTGAACGGATTCAGTTGTTCGGCATGGGAGAGGTATCGTACCTCAAGAAACTGGCCGCCGAAGGAGAGATGGGAACCATTACGCACCTGTTTTCCTATCCTATTCCTTGTTGTATTTTTTCTCATAATCTCATGCCGGACCTGCACTTTCTTGATGCGGCGGAGCAAGCCCAATGTCCGATACTCCAGACGGATTTGAGTACCGCCGAATTTCATACCCGGCTCATGCGGGTTCTTTCCGATATTTTTGCCCCCCGCCAGAGTGTGCACGGCGTTTTAGTAGAGGTATACGGCCTGGGGATCCTCCTTTTGGGAGATTCAGGGGTGGGAAAAAGCGAGACCGCCTTAGAGCTTATTAAACACGGACACCGGCTGGTAGCGGATGATGTGGTGGATATGCACTGTGTCAACGGCAACATCCTCATCGGCGCGGGGGCTAATAAGATTGTGGGACATCACATGGAAATCCGCGGCTTGGGGATCATCAATATAACCCACCTCTTTGGCGTGGGGGCTATTCGGGAACGGAAGGAGATCCAATTGGTAGTGATGCTGGAGGAATGGGATGCACGAAAAAATTACGACCGTCTGGGCACGGATGACAAGTATATCGAATTTTTGGGGGTCCGTATTCCTAAACTGGAAATTCCGGTTAAACCAGGCCGCAATATCCCCATTATTGTAGAAACCGCGGCGATGAATGAACGGCTCAAGAAGATGGGCTATAATGCAGCCCGGGAATTCAACCAGAACATCCTGAAATGGATCGAAAGCGATCCTGCCCGTTCGGTCTATTTCGGCACCGAAGACGTGATATGAAGCGCTCGGAACAAGTGATATACAAAAGATAAACTGCTGTAGTACTATACGGTAAGCAATGTAAGCATAGGAACGAGGTGATGATAGAAAAAATACTAACCGTATCGAACCGGGCAGGAATTCATGCCCGGCCTGCGGCCATGTTGGTACAGGCCATAAAAGATTTTACCTGTACGATTTATCTTGAAAAAGACAAGAACCGGATCAAAGCAAAATCCATCATGGGGGTCATTACCTTAGGGGCCGCCTATGGGTCTACCATAAAGGTGATTACCGATGGGGAAGATGAAGATCAAGCCATGGAAGTCATCGTGCAGCTTTTTGAGTCGAAATTTGAAGAGGAGTAGTCCCTTCCTCAGGAACTCATCCGATGAAAACGGTCCGCATCCATCCCAAATATACGCTGATTGACATCAAAGGCTTGGTACTTATCTATCTGCTTTTGAGTATTATAACGATCCTATTTTGGCGGACCGTTTTTCCTGAAATCTTACAGAGTGGTACGGTGCCGGACATCGTAGATCTGGGCGTATTTTTTACTATTCCTGCGGTTTTAGTGGTATTTCTGGGAGCTTCTTTGTTGAGCTTATTCAGGGAGCTTATTACCCGGCAGTTGGGAAGCCGGTTCCATATCCAGCTCTTGGCCTATTTCATCCTGATTGTCATCTTTGCATCCCTTCCGGCTATCATTATAAGCAGCCAGACGGCTCTGGAACTAACACGGTTCTGGAAGACCATAGATGTGGACGCTGCTATGAGGGCGGCTCAGGAATTCGCCCTGGAAACCTATTCCTTGCATGGAGAAAAAGTGGAAAACCTGCTCAAGAACCAGGATTTTGATTCCCTTATAGCCGCTCAGGGCGCGGCAGGTGAAAAAGCCTCCCCTGATCTTCCCGGGGAACACGTTCCCCGGGAACTTGCGTCCGAAGGAATCATGGCGATCCAAGATTTCGCCTTACAGGAGGACGGGACCTGGAAAAGCTTGGGCTTTCTGGGAGAAGCGGCTCAGGAACTCAGGGTATTGCCGGCCCAGCAGCAGGGATTTATCCCGCGGGAAATACCCCGGGATACGGACATGATCCGGTATATGGTGTATCCCCAGAAACAGACAGCCCGGGTGCTCAGTTACCATCTGGGAACCGGTTTTGACCAGGCTATCGCCGTCATAGAAAACGAGAAAGCCCGGTTTGAACTCATCAATTCTATCCAGCTCCAGATACTACCGCTCTTGATCTTTTATTTTGTGGTTTTTTTCTTCCCTATCATTTTGATGACCTTCATCATTGCCATATCCTTCACCAGGCGGGTCACCCAGCCCATTGTGGAACTCACCGAGGCGACTCGGCGAGTGGCAGAGGGAGATTTTTCCATCCACATTTTAGCCCGCCGAAAGGATGAACTGGGACTGTTGATTCGCTCCTTTAATACGATGGTCCGAGACTTGAAACGATCCCAAGCCTCCCAGGTCAAGGCGGAAAAAATATCCCTCTGGCAGCGTATGGCTGAACAGCTTGCCCATGAGATAAAAAACCCCCTTACCCCTATCAAGCTTTCCGCGGAACGGGTACTCAGGCGCTGGCGTAACGATCCCGCAGGGGTTGGGGAAATCATTGAAACGTCTATGCTGGGTATTTTACAGGAGGTGGAAGGCCTCTCATCCTTGCTTACCGAATTCAGAACCTTTTCTCGTCCTTTGGAACCTTCTCGTACTTCAAGTCCGCTCCGGGATATCGTGGAAGAGATCCTTATCCCCTATCGGGTATCCTATTCGGGGGTTCAGTTCAACAGTACCCATACCGCCTGGGATATCCAGGTAACCATTGACCGCCGCCGCCTGGCTCAGGTTCTGAGCAATCTTATCAACAACGGCATTGATGCCATGGATTATCAGGGAACCCTGGAAATCCGGACGGATCTTGTCAAAAAATGGGAGAGCCGTTACTGTAGACTGAGCATCATGGATACCGGAAAGGGCATTACCCCGGAGGAAGGTTTGCAGATTTTTACCCCCTATTTTACGACTAAAGAAACAGGAACAGGCCTCGGCCTTCCCATTGTAGAACGGATCGTGCATGATCACGGGGGAAGCATCTGGTTTAATTCTGCAGTAGGCATGGGAACGACCTTTTTTGTAGACCTACCGGTGGCAGAAACAAAGGCGGAAACCCTGCCCGGTAAGGAACGAGGGGCATCATGACCAATATCCTTATTATTGACGATGAACCAGGAATCCGCAGTACCTTAGCCTCGATCTTAGAAGATGAACGGTATCGGGTACATGCTCTCGCAGATGCGGTCCAGGGATTGGAATGTATACGCCGGGAACCCATTGAGCTGGTCTTGTTGGATGTCTTACTTCCCCGCATGGGCGGTATGGAAGCCCTAGAACAGATCCGGAGCGGCTGGCCGGAGATCGAAGTGGTGGTCATTTCCGGTCATGCCAATGTGGATATGGCGGTCCGGGCGGTAAAATTAGGGGCCTTTGACTTTTTGGAAAAGCCCCTTTCCTTGGACAAGGTGCTTACGGTATGCCGGAACGCCCTTATGGTACAGAAGCTGCGACGAGAAAACCGGGACTTGAAAAAAAACACCCCCTACAAGGAGGATGAAATAATCGGTCAAAGCCGGGAAACCGAGCAGCTTCGGGAACGGATCACACAAGCCGCGGCAAGCGATGCCCGGATCCTCATCTGCGGAGAGAACGGTACCGGAAAAGAGCTGGTGGCCCGGGCCATTCATCGGGGCTCTTCCCGATCCCAAAAGGCCTTCGTGGCCCTGAACTGCGCGGCGATTCCCGATACCCTCATTGAAAGCGAACTCTTTGGCCATGAAAAAGGGGCTTTTACCGATGCAGTTTCAAGCCGTAAGGGCCGTTTTGAATTGGCAAGCGGAGGTACCTTGTTTTTAGATGAGATCGGGGATATGTCCCTCAGTGCTCAGGCCAAGGTACTCCGGGTGATTCAAGAACAGAAGATCGAGCGGGTTGGAGGAGAAAAAACCTTAGAGGTGGATGTCCGTATCGTGGCGGCCACCAACAAAGACCTGGAACAGGAATGTGCGGCAGGCCGTTTCCGGCAGGATCTGTTTTTCAGGCTTAATGTACTGCCGATTTATGTACCCCCCCTCCGGGAGCGGCCTGAAGACATATCCCTGCTCTTGTTTCATTTTTTGCATGCGCTGGGGAGGGAATCGTACGCTGCAGAACCCTTTGACCTGAATGCGGAGGCTTTACAATTACTCCAATCCTACCCGTGGCCGGGAAATGTTCGGGAACTGCAGAATCTCGCTGAACGTATCCTGGTGATGCATACCGGGGGGATCATCGGGGAAGAGACGATTCTTGCCCTTTTGCAGCAAAATCCCGGATCCTGGGGCGCTTTTCCCCGGAATCAATCGGTTCCAGAAAGGGTTTCCCTTTTTTCACCTGCCGCTCCGCTTCCCCAAGTTCCCGATGTTTCAGCTATCCTGCAGTTGAAGTACAATGAGGCAAAAGAATCTTTTGAAAAGGGGTATTTGGAATTCCAACTTTCCCAACATGGAGGCATCATATCCCGTACTGCGGAAGCCATAGGGATGTATCCCAGCAACCTGCATGCTAAATTACGCAAATACCACATAAGGACGGAACGATGAAAGGGCCATCGGCAGAACTTCAAGAAGATTTTTTAACCATATTGCGTGAAAGACGGGAAGCAGAAGAACCCGCTAGGCAATCTTCTTCTAATTTGCAATAATTAACAGTGATTAAATAACTACCATGTTGAGCTATTTCAACATGGTAGTTATAATATAAAACAAATACATTTACCATAGGAGGAAGAGAGATAGTAAATAACTATGCAAGTAGAATTGACCTCCGGGGCGGTAAAGCAATACAAACAGCTAAACAACCCCATGTTAGATAGAATTACCGCCGCAATAGACGGCCTGGAAAAAGAACCGTTGGAAGGAGACATCAAAGAATTGAAGGGTCATCCGGGGGTATTTCGTTTAAGAGTAGGAGGGTACAGAATTCTTTACACGGTAGAGACGGACTGTATCAATATTTTCAAAATCGCTCCACGAGGGCAAGCATATAAGGGAAAATGATATGGATAGAGTAGCTATACTTAGAAAAGAAATGCAGGACATTATTGATAGTATACCGGAATACAATCTGTACCGGCTAAGGCCCCTTCTTGATGCACTTATTGAAACAGACCCTGACGACCTTCTTTCCGATGAAGAGGAACAACTTCTTGAACAATGTCGCAATGAGCGGAAAGAGCACCCAGAAACATTCGCTCCCTGGTGCAATGTACGTAAGGGGCAAGAGTGTGATCCCAGAAAGACCGCTTATACTATGAAGGATACTATTATACCGGAATCCGTATAAGAATTTTGCTACTTCTTTATAATAGAGTTGTTCAATAACTTCAGTTATTGAACAACTTCCGCTAAAAAACGGTAGATTTGACGGATTTCTGCAAGAAATTCGCCAAATCTACGAGACTTGTTCAACAACCAACCGGGTTGTTGAACAAGTCCAATATAAGGAGTTACATGAAAATGCGCTTCACCCATTGGGTGAAAGCATATTTTGTCAAATTTTCACCTAATTCCTTACATAGTAACGAATTACAAGTATTTTTCAGGAATTTTTATACGGATTCAGGTTATCAATAGTGTCATATCGGCAAATAAGGCAGAATATTGTGGGTTGAAACAAACGCAATAATTAAAAATAATAAGGTAACTATCACGTTGATATTTTAACGTGGTAGTATAAATCCAATATATTTGCCATATTATAATAATAGCAAATATTCTTATCTATATTAGGAGAATTAATGAAACGGGGACCTACCCAGCGGCAGGGGGAAGTAGTACATTTCATCGGGAAGTATATCCAGACCCATAAACAGGAAGAGCGGCCTTCGCGAATCATGAACCTCATTATACAAGATAGGCTCGTTTCTAAGGGGGGAACCTATTTTTTCATGAACGCGGTGAAGATTCCCATATGGTGGGAGATCAGGACCTGCGGCTCTTTGGCCGGGTGCTTACCATCATCCGTTCCTACTGATGCGCTATGGGTAAGTGCTTTCTTTTTTTAGGGCCGGAAATCGGCGAAAAGCACGAGGCCATCAACGAAATTCGCCAGGGCTTACTACGGGTTTCTTCGGGAACTGCACCGGAAGAAACCTCCTTTTATGCAGGAGAAATACCGGTACAAGACCTGGTGGCGGTATTACGGACCGGTTCCCTGTTTGCCGAGGAGCGGCTTATTTTTATTAAAAATGCCGAAGCCCTGAAAAAAAAGGAAGATCTGGAGATTCTCGCCGCGTATATGAAAGCCCCCCAGGAGCATACGACTCTCATCCTCATATCTGAAACCACGAGCCTCGCCAAGACAGTGGAAACCGCGGTTCCTGCGGGAAACAAGCGTGTTTTCTGGGAACTCTTTGAAAACCGGAAACAGGAATGGGTGGCCTCTTTTTTCAGGCGGAAAGGCTTCACGATCAGCGAAGACGGGGTAGAGGCGATCTTGGAGCTGGTGGAGAATAACACGGACGCGCTCCGGCGGGAATGTTCAAGGCTCATGCTGTTTTTCGGTAAAGAAAGGATCTCCGGTGAGGCTGTGGAAAAATGGCTTTCCCATACCAGGGAAGAATCCGCCTTTACCCTGTTTTCCCGTATCAGTACCGGGGATTTTGCCAAGAGTCTTGAATCCCTTCATACCCTCTTAGGAGCGCAGGAATCGCCGGTGGCTCTTTTGGCAGGTCTTGCCTGGTGTTTCAGGAAGCTCCGGGATTACCTGATCCTGGTGGCATCTGGGAAAGCCAATGAATTGGAATTTAAGAAACTCGGACTTGCCTCAGCCAAAGCCCGCAAGGATTATGAGCGGGCAAGCCGAAGATACGATCTCTGGGGAGTGGATATCTGCCTCTCCCTGATTGGGGAATATGATATGCTCGTCCGTTCTGGCGGTATGGGGCTTGAAAGCCTTTTAATGGATATGTTTTTGTATAAGATCATGGATTCTGGGAGGCTCTGATGGGGTTCTCCAGCGTGCTCATCGGCTTGAGCCTTTCCATGGATGCCTTTGCGGTTTCGCTTGGTTCCGGTATCTCGGTAAAGCGTATTGAACGCCGCGTCCAAGCCAGTCAAACGGCGCGGCGTCGGTTTGAAGGAGTTGCCCGGCGTTCCCCATCGTCCGCCGCACTCTCGCGCTGCTAGGTATCCCTATAGATCCCGTCTATCGCGCCCGTAATAACCGTCAGCCGGGCCGGATCTTTTATGCTCATCATGTACTTCATCCTCCTAGCTTATCCGAAGGGGTGAACTTATCACTTATTAACGCATTTCTTCTTTAAGCTATTGACAAGAATTGGTAATTATATTAAAAGTATATGATAAGATTCGATATGAAGGAATAGAAAGGGCAAGCAAGGTGGTTTCTTGCGGAACAAGGTATATATGTTTAAGGTGGAGATATATGGAAGTTACTAAAACAAAGACGGGGGATACCCTAATCCTAAGGATTAACGGTAAGTTGAGTGCCGCCACGGCAGAAGCATTCAACGCTGAGGTTGAGGAGGCTATCGCCGAGTCAAATCATATTGAAATGGATTTTACGGAGGTAAGCTATATGGCCTCTGCGGGCTTACGGGTACTTATTGCGGCACAGAAAAAATTGAATGCCTGTGATGGGGCTCTTGCTTTACGAAATGTCGGGGAAGATATTTTAGAGGTTTTTGAAGTTACCGGTTTGAATGAGGTATTTGACATCCAATAAGGTTTCTATCCTAATTCGGGAGGCAGGGGAATAATAATGAGTGTTTTTAATCATGAACTCATCGTATCCGCAACAGTGGATGAACTCGAAGGTTTGGTTGAATGGGTTGACGAAATTTTAGAAAAAGAAGCCTGTATGATGAAAGCCCACAGTCAAATTGCGATTGTATTGGAAGAAATTTTTATAAACATCGCCCGGTATGCCTATAGCGGACTAGTGGGGAATGTACGCATCCGATTGGGATTTGAAGGGCCCCAGATGATAATGCAATTTGAAGATTCGGGTAAGGCCTTTAATCCTTTGGAATATCTGGCCCTGGATACCAAAGCGGGGATTGAACAGCGCAGAATAGGCGGGATGGGTATCCATATTGTCCGAAAGATGATGGATAAGGTTTCTTATACCCGGGTGGATGATAAGAATGTATTTACCATACATAAAACCATAAGAAACGTATAACTATAAGGCCATATATGATTATATCAGGGGATCCAATCCGGGGGGGGGATTGCCATGTCCATCACGGTATCCCCGCGGGGGTTGTTATGGCTGGTATCACTTTATACCGGAAGTTCCGGCAGGGGGGTGCCCAAAGGTGGATATTGAAGGCGGGGGAAATTTCCCGGTGCCGCGAGGAAGTCTCCCAATCGGAGATCAGCGATTATGGGTCCTTGGGATGGAGCAGAATATATGAGCGTTGTTCCGGTGAATACCCCGGCGGAGAAGCGGACCTTAGCCTCTAACGATATTCTCGTAGGAAGTCTCGTTTATAAGTATTTGTTCCCTTCGATCTTTTCTATGCTGGGAACACGGGTGAGTAGTCTTATCAACAGTCTGATTATTGGTCGTATCCTTGGCGGTACAGGACTGACTGTTATATCCCTGGTAAGTCCCCTATCATTGGTTTATATGTCGATAGGCTCCCTTATTGGCGTAGGGGCCTCTATTGTTTCCAGTATTGCCCTGGGTAAAGGGGAGAAAGAACAATGCGCCCAAGCGTATACCCTCTCCTATCTTATCTCAGGGGGGGTGGGTTTAATCCTGACCACCGCAGGTCTGGTTAACCTGGAGGGTATTGTAAGATTTCTTGGGGCTGATGCAGCGCATTTCACCTATACCTACGACTATGTGCGGTTTTATATCCTCGGCGGTATGGGTACGTTGTTCCTTTACATACCCCTCAACTATTTGCGTATTACCGGAAAACCTAATCTTGCCATGACCATGCTGCTTTTGATGAGTTCCCTGAATGTGGCGGGTTTGGGGATTTTTGTCATAGTTTTAGACATGGGTATCGGAGGAACCGCTTTGGCATCGGTTACCAGTTCAACCCTTACCTTTCTCTTCGGGGTAAGCCGGCTGGGAGGGAAAAATTCACCTTTGAAATTGCAGAAACCTGCCGCGGTGATTCGGCATATTTCCAGCATCGCTTCTGCGGGAAGTCCTTCTGCCGCGAACAATGTCTGCCGGGCTATACAGAGCCTTGGTATGAACCTTCTCTTTGTCAGAATGGGAGCGGTGATGTACCTGCCTTGTTATACTCTGGTAAATACGGCTTCTGATTTTATGCTGGCCATCATCTTAGGGATTTCCCAAACCGCGCTTCCTCTGGTGGGTATTTCTTTTGGAGAACGGGATTTCCGCAGTATTCGTATTATCCTCAAAAAGGCGCTGGCTTTAGGAAACATGATACTTGGCGTTCTGGCGATCCTCTTGTTCCTTGTCCGTAATAAGATGGGCCTTTTTTTTGGGATCCGGGATACCTTCATCCTGGAAAATGCCGGAATGGGTTTTATATTTTTTGCGGCAAGCATTAACCTCTCCTTTATTAACAATGTCATTATCAACTATTTTAGCGCTACCCGGCGGATTCTTATCGCCAATGGGATGGTGGTTTCCCGTTTGGTCCTGTTTATGGTGGCCCCGGCGTATCTGCTTTTCCCTGCCTTTAGGGTATATGCGGTGTGGATAAGCCTGATACTAGCGGAGATTGTAACCTTTTGTCTGGTATTCCTCATAATCACCCTGGTACATGCACGGAATTCCAGGCTTTCCCGGTACCTATTACTGGATAGCGCCCTGGTTGAGGACAATCAGGTCATTGATTTCTCGGTGCAAAACACCACCGAAGATGTAGACTTCGCCTCAACGAAGATAACGGATTTCTGTGAAGAGAACCATATCTCTGCGCAAAAGACCATGTATATCAGCCTTGCTATTGAGGAGATGCTTATGATGATCAACGAGCATTCGCTCAAGGCAGATAGGATTGAATATACGGATATTCGTATTGTCATTACCCAGGAGCATATTGTGCTGAGAATCCGAAACAC
>JAIRNP010000116.1 GCA_031258005.1 Treponema sp. | reverse complement strand
CTTCAATGACTTTTAACCGATCGGCCGCTATCTTTTCCCAAATCACTGTTTAGGTATAGACTATATTTTCAACGTAATCAAGTACCCCCTTCTTCCGCTTCCCTGGTGAACGGTTACGAGTTTAGGATATGGAAAAAATATTACCATGAGGGCTTTCGACATCTTTTTATAGAAGATTCATATTTTGGCGGATCGTGTTTGAATGTGTGGATGAAGCCGGATAATGACGCTATCCGGGGAGTCTTATCGGACACCAGCCCCCATGCAAGGCGCTCAGAACATCCAGGATATCCCGGTCAATGACCGGGCTTGTTTGATTCAGGCAGCGGTTCTGCCCGCTGTTGGGGAGAACAGGCGGCTCTCCTAGTAATCCCTGAAAAGTTACCCATCCTTGCATACCCTACCTCGTGCCCATTAGGGCCTATTCATACGTGTTGAGGGTCTCACATCAGCACCTTCCTCATCAAAGCACGCCTCAAGTCAATGTCCTATATCCCAAGAGGTACTTATGTTCGAAATCTTACCGGTTCCCCCGCTCCTGTATGGAGCAGGGGGAGCCGCAATAGGCTATTACGGTTTCAGTTTCCTGTTTCAGAAGGATAAGGTTCCCGGTGTCTTTGGGCTGCTGCTGTTCATGGCCATGCTCTTGAGTCTCATGCAGGTCCTCGCTCACAATCCCGGGCTGTTTGGTACATCCTTTAGGACATACCAAAGGGTGTACCGGTACCGGGTATATAGCCTCGCCCTGGTCCTAGGCATGGGGTTGGGTCTTACCGCGGGAAGCCGAGTACAGCCGGTCTGGTTCGGCATCCCAGAAGACCAGGTTCAGGGCATCTACGGGACCCTCCGGGAAGATCCCCGGGCTTTTCGTGATCACCGGGGTATGGGATACCTGGCGTTGAAACAGGCAGCGGGGCCCGGGGGAATCAAGGCATCTTCGGGAGGAACCCTGGGGGTGTTTTTTCCCGAAGGGACTATCCCCCGCTTACAGGCATTCGGTAGGGGGAGTGAAGTGTACCTAGAAGGGGTGTTCCTTACTTTGGAACCCGGAACCCAGGTCAGCCCTAACCCGGGGAAGCGCTTCCTGGCGCAATCGGTCCACCTCCTGGAGCCTGCTCCAGCTTGGGAACAGCTCAGGACTCGGGGACGTATGAAACTGATGGAAAGATTCGCCGGAGTTCCCTGGGCAGGGCTGGCAGAAGCCCTGCTGCTGGGAGTACGGGATAACCTGGATACAGAACTCTCCCAAGCATACCAGGATGCCGGGTGTTCCTATGTATTAGCCCTTTCAGGGATGCATCTGGCCATTCTCACGGGGGTTCTTGCCTGGTTCTTGAGAAAAGTCTTAGGAATTAAAGCTGCGGCCCTGCTGGGAGGGTGTTGCATTATGGGGTATGTATATATGGTGGGGAACTTTCCATCGCTGCATAGAGCGGCGATCATGTATCTGTTGGGAACCCTGGCAGTCCTGGGATCCTTCCCTAAACAGAAGGCATCCTCTCTCAGAATATCTTTGCTGGGTTTGTCTTTCTTAATCCAGATCATGCTCCACCCGGAATCAGGCCACAGCGTATCCTTCATACTGTCCTATCTGGCCTTGGGAGGGATCCTCTTCATAAGTAACGCCATTCATGAACTTATCCGGGGTATGATCCCCGATGTCCTCGCCCAGCCCCTAGCCGCCTCCCTAGGGGCCTTCATCGCTACCGCCGCAGGAACAACCTGGTTCTTTGGATCCTTACGGCCCATGGGAATTTTCGCAGGGCTTATTATCGTACCCCTCACCACGTTGTTCATGCTGGGCGCTTTAGCTGCATGGATCCTACCGGGAAATTATCTTGGGGTAATCCTGACAATCCTGTATGATGTACTCAAGGGTTTGGTCTCTCTGGCTGCACAGGTTCCGGGGATACCCCTTTCCGATCCCCTGGCGGTGACGGCGCTCTCCTTGGGGGTATCGGGAACACTCATGTTTTTGAGCCATAGACAAACCGTAATGAGGAGAAATCTTGCCCCCTTTGACTGATGAGGTTTTGTATACACCCCCTCCACCGCGTCCCCTTAACTACGATTCTCCTAGGGCGCTTAAAGCCTTCCTGGATGCCCAGGGTTTAGGTATGCGGAAAAAATTCGGACAGAATTTTCTGATTAACCCGGAGGCGCGGAAGATCCTGCTTGACGCTCTGGAAATCAGGCCCGGGGATGGGGTATGGGAGATTGGGCCTGGTCTCGGGGCCATGACCTGGGGCCTCTTGGAACGAGGGGCTCAGGTAAAGGCATTTGAGATAGATCCGGGGTTTATCAGGGTATTAACTGACTTTTTCGGAAGGCATCCCCGGTTTTGTCTTGTACCAGGAGATGTACTTAAAACATGGCCTCATGCCGGGGAAGAGCGGTATATGCTGGGGAACCTTCCCTATACCATTGGCTCCCGGTTGTTAGGGGCTTTTATCGAAGGGAACCGGTTTTTCACGCGTATGGTGGTAATGCTCCAGCGGGAACTGGTTCAGCGTATGGGGGCAAGGCCCGGTTCAAAGGACTACTCATCCTTTTCCGTACTTTGTACGTCTACCTACACCGTTAAGCCCCTCAAGATCGTGAAAGGTTCTTCCTTTTATCCGGTTCCTCATGTGGATTCCCAGGGGCTCAGGCTTGATCTCCGTACCGATGTGGATCCTTGTTCATATCCCCTTGGGTTTAGACCTCTGGTGAGGCGGCTATTTGCTTCCCGGCGGAAGACCATTACGCATAACTTATACAATTTTGTCGTTTCCTATATACTCAAGGGAGTAGGGACAAGCGCAGAAGCAGGGTATATCACTGAGGAGGCGCTGGAGCGCTGCGGTATACCGGGGAATAAACGGGCCGAGGCATTGGGGCTTGAAGCGTTTGTTGCCCTGGCCGCCGTATTAGAAGATATTAAAAAAATAACTCGATAGACAAGAGGAGAAAAACCGGGTATGGCCATCATTGATGCGGTGGAGCGTATACGGGAACGGATAGCGGAAGCCTGTATCCGTTCTGGTAGGAACCGTGCTGAGATTCAGCTCATGGGGGTGTCGAAATTTCAGAACAGCGGGAAAATCGAAGAAGCCTGGCAAGCAGGAATCCGGCTTTTTGGGGAAAGCAGGGTACAGGAAGCGGTTGAAAAATTTATCCCCTTTAAGCAGCAGCATCCTGAAACAGAACTACACCTCATCGGTTCTCTGCAACGTAATAAGGTCAAAGTAGCGGTCTCCCTTTTTGAGGGTATTCAGTCGGTGGATCGGGAGGCGCTGATCACTGAACTGGGGACCTGGACCGCGCAGCGGGAGCGGCCCTTGGGGATACTCTTAGAGTTCCATACCGGGGAGGAGACGAAAAGCGGTTTTCCCGATGAGGAGCATCTCTACCGGGCCGTGGAAAAGGTCCTCTCCTATCCGGGACTGGTCCTGCGGGGCTTGATGACTATGGCGCCCTATACCGATGATAAGGCACAGATTCGTGCCGCCTTCCGGTCCCTGGTTTCAGCCCGGGATACATTGGCTTCCCGGTTTCCTACCTGTGATTGGTCCTGCCTTTCTATGGGAATGTCCCAGGACTTTGAAATTGCCATCGAAGAAGGATCCACCTTGGTGAGGATAGGAACCGCCCTATTCGGGGAAAAGGACCTATGAAGCGGATCCTGCCTCTAGTCCTTGGTTTGTGCTGGTGGATGCTCGTACCGGTCCATGCCCAAACAACCACTACCCCGGCACAGAAGGCCACGGCATCCTTTGATACCACGGGTTTTCCTCAATGGGTGAAGGATCTCCGGCGGGGGGAGATCGTGGCTTTTGGCTCCTTTCCCTTTACCATGTTTCTTTCCCTCACCATCGTGGATACCTACCGCAGCGCCACCCATAATTGGGATACCCGCTATGCTCCCTGGCCCTTGAAGGCCTCAGGAGCAGTAGATATGACCAAGGATGAACAACTTCGCACCCTTACGGTGGCGGCAGCCGGTTCGGTCGTGTTAGCCCTGATTGATTTTTTCATCCTGCAGTATAAGAGAACCAAACAAGCCCAGGAACTGCAGAAACTGCCTGGAGAGGTTCCGATCATCATCAGAAAGCCCTTGGCCCAGGAAAACCAAGAAGCTGCCCCTGAAGCAGAGGTTCCCTGAGTGCCTTCGTATAGGGGTATCGTAGCAGCCCTTCCCGGTCCGCTGCGGCTTGACCGGTATGCGGCGGAGTATCTCCAGGTGCTTACCCGTTCACAGCTTAAGTCCCGGGCTTTATCGGCAAAGCTCAATGGAAGAGCGGTAAAACCTTCCCGGTTGGTGAGAAGCGGGGACCGGCTGGATCTTACCTGGGCAGATCCGGAACCCCGGGACCTGCTTCCTGAAGATCTTCCCTTGGAACTCATCTATGAAGATGAGCAGGTGGTGGTGGTTAATAAGGCGCAAGGTATGGTGGTGCATCCCGGCGCGGGGAACTACCGGGGTACCCTGGCCAATGCCCTCCTGTTCAGGCGGCTCCATCGAGGCGGTTTGGAGGCCGGTGAAGCCTTTCGACCGGGGATTGTGCATCGTTTGGATAAAGACACCTCCGGGGTGCTCATTGCCGCCTATACGGATCAGGCCCTGGCCTTTCTCTCAGACCAATTCAAAACCCGGAAGGTACGAAAACGCTATGGGGCATTGGTACGAGGTTCCTTAGCAGCCCCTTCTGGTTCCATTGAGACCCGTATCACCCGGGATCCCCGGGACCGGAAACGGTTCACCGTTTCCCAGGATCAAGGCAAGATCGCCTTAACTCGGTACCGGGTAATCCGGTCCTGGGGAACCTATTCCCTGCTGGTTCTGGGGCCGCAAACCGGTCGTACTCACCAGCTTAGGGTACACATGCGCCATATTGGACATCCTATCCTGGGAGATCCCCTCTATGGCATAGGGGATCCCTGTTTTTCTGGGTTAAGCCTCATGCTCCATGCCAAGAGCCTCCGCCTTATCTTGCCGGGAGATTCGGAGCCCCGGACCTTCAAGGCTCCCCTGCCCTACCGGTTCTGGGATATGCTTCGGCAGGGACGCCGGTAGTAAAGAAAGGGCGGGAAGGTGTAAAAAATTACTGGACAAAGCAGGGTAAATCCTTCAATATAAAGATATATGACCCAGTCGTTAGAAGATTATCTTGAAATGGTGAGTTTCCTGTCCGATGAGGGTGAGGTCCGGGTAACGGATATTGCAACACGGCTGGGCGTTTCCAAGCCTTCGGTGTTGACTGCCCTTAAAGTGTTGGAAGAACAGGGACTATTAGAGCATGAACGGTACCGCAGGGTTTCCTTGACTGAAAAAGGGGTAATGCAGGCATCGGAAATTCGCAATCGCCATAGTTTCCTCACCTTGTTTTTCCGGGATATTATCGGAGTTAACCCGGATACTGCAGAAAAAGATGCCTGTAAAATGGAACATCTCCTTTCAGAAGAAACCTTACAAAAAATGAAAGTCTTTGCGCAGAAAAAAAGACGTTAAGCAAGCGTGGACCGCTTGCTCCCCAACCCCGATTTTGAAGCATACTACCGGGCAATCTACCGCGGCCGTTGGGATACCTTACGAAAAAGCCTGCTTGAAAAGCGGGTAACCATACCCTTTACCCAGGGACTGAAGGTTCCGTATAGGCTAGACCGCGGCTCGGTATTAGCCGCAAAATCCCTCAGGCTTCCCGATACCGGGCTGATCCTGGATGCCTGCGCTGCTCCAGGTGGCAAGAGTCTGGTTTTGGCCGCTGCTATGGGATCGGAACTGAGCCTCTTGGCCAATGAGCCTTCCCGGGAACGGCGGCGGCGGCTCCTTATGGTCTTGGAGGAGCATCTGGATCCAGAGAAGCGGAGCCGAATAGACGTTTCAGGGTTTGATGCAGCGAGCCTGGGAGGAAGAAAAAGGGAACATAACCGCTTTGGGGGCATCCTTCTTGACGTCCCTTGTTCCAGTGAACGGCATGTCCTCGGTGATGCAAGGGCCCTGGCGCAATGGAAGCCTGCTCGGCCTCGGTTTCTTGCTCGGCGGCAGTGGGCCCTTCTTTCCGCGGCCTTTCTGGTATTACAGCCCGGCGCCTCCCTCGTCTATGTTACCTGTGCCATTTCTGAGGAAGAAAACGACGGGGTGGCTTCTCGGCTTTTGAACAAGTACCGGACGGAGGTACTGGTGGATGAACCAGCCTTCCCGGAGGGGGAAAAAACCGCCCTGGGGAGGCTCACCCTCCCGGATGTGTCCGGCGGCATAGGCCCCCTCTATGTGGCCCGGTTTAGGAAACTGTCCTGTTATAGAACAAGGGTATAGGTTCTCCCCTTAATCATAGGGCGTAAAGGTTAATTTTTGTTTTTGGCCATCCTCTTCGATCTCGTAGATAATTACTCCTGAATCCTGTATGGATTTATTACAGCGAGAGTCCTTGCCTGAAAGGAACTGCTGAACATAGCTGTCTACATGGTCCGTATCTACTTCACTAACCGACACCTGGGGATGGGCATTACCGGCACAAGGATTAAAGATCTCCCTTATGAATTCATATTCCATATTGGTCTCCACTGCGGAGCAGTATAGCACGGACAGGAAAAAAGCTACAGGCATCTCCACCTGACGTACCATGAAGGGATGGGTAGCCGCTCTTGGGTACGGTGAAAGTCGAAGTAGTATCGAGAGAAGCCCATCGGGTAAGCGGGTTCGGGGTTCCTGCATCCCGGGGAATTTTCCGCCGGGTTGAGACTTACCATTTCCCGTTTGTTCGGGAATGTCCTATAGGACGAGTACCAGGGCATGAGGGGTTACTTTTTCATTAACCGAAAAGCCATGATATACTAAGCCATCAGGATTCCATGAGCGGGGAACGATGGCGAGAAATTGGGGCGGTTACAGATGGATTTTTTCAAATCCTTTCTTGAATTACCGAATGGGGTGCCGGATGAGTTGGTGTTTCGGGGGGGGTGTTGCAGGGAGTAAATCCGTATCAGGTGAAGGAAGGGCTGGAGAAGTGGGTTTTAGACATACCCCTGGGGATCCAGGGAGCAGCGGCCCGGCTGATAAACATAGACAGGAAGAGGATACGGGAGAACGGGTTTCATGGGGTCAGCGCATGGATGGGGGAACAGGGGCTGCCGCATGGGTGTAGGGGATCACGTAAAATAAGAATTGCACGGAATGCTTGGAATCTCAATAAGTCCATATAGGGTAATGACTTATCGGCAAAAGTCCGACAAAGTCTCTGCAAAAAAAAATGCAGAAA
>JAIRNP010000039.1 GCA_031258005.1 Treponema sp. | reverse complement strand
TTTGTAGGAGGCGTAGAGCCGTTTCCGGTTGCGAGACAGCTTCCGTTTGCCGTATTTCTCCGTCGGTTCCAACCGCAACAGATTGAGGGGTATCTTCCGTAGTATCGCCCGGTTGGCCGCCGAGTGGTCTTTCCGGTTCCGCGCTCCATCCTCCCGAAACACCACATCCAGTACCCAGTGCCGCTTGTTTTCTATCCCCCCATGGCTGCGTACCGAACAGGCAAACTCCCCCACCTCCGTCAGGGTCGTCAGCTAATACCGCAGTTCCGTGGTAACCACTCCTTGCACCGTCCGGGTGGAACGGATGCCGCCCCTCGCCATAAGCCCCGCCCAGGCGGCAAGCCCGGCAAACCAGGATAAAGCAGTACACAACCACGCCTCCCGCTTCTCTATCCTCCCGTGATCCTTCGGTACTTCCGTATACGGGGGAAAAGCACACCCCGGTTCCCCGATGGTTTCAAACCGTTCACGGACTTCTTCATATACTTCAGGATGGGTTTCTTTCAACGCTAGGGTGTACCCGCCGTGTTTCGCCGTACTATCCGCCGCTATCGCCTTGTGACACCCCTCGGACTTTAGTCCGCCGCGTCAATCGTCACCATACAGCCGGAACTATCCAACGCCTTAAGCAGGGCCGCTATCGCCGTGATTTCATTCGATTTCTCTTCGGTCTGTGCCTGCCCCATCCCCTCCGCCCAGGCGCTCACGATAGGAACGGCGTTCCGTTCCTCGCTCACACTCCCCCGCACCGTCTTCCCGTCCACCGCACTTACCGAACCCGTACCGACCCGTTCCCGAAAATACCCGCAGGTCCAGGAGCGAAAACAGTCCTCGAACTTCCGGCGGTCTATCCGGCCCAAAACCCGCACAATGGTATCGGCGCTGGGGATGCCGTTGGGCAGGCCCAGGTACTTCCGTAACCAATCCTCGTGAGTTTCACCGAAAAAGACGCCGTCTTCCCCGTGTTCCCTGCCGCAGACCATGGCGATACTGCAGAGCAACAAGCTATCCACCAGGTTATGCTTTTTACCACGGTCGATCCGGGGGTCCGGAATCCGGGCAAGTTCGGTTCGTATGTCCATTATTTCCCTCCATTTTTCCCGGTCGGCTTTTTTCTTTTTTTCTTGAGGGGTTTTATAATGCGGTTACCCTGGCTACATTACGATCAGGGCTTGACTTTTACCATACCATTACTGAGAATGAGAAACCATGAAACAGCAAGACCCGCTCGATATGTCAGTCTCTATTGCCTCTTCAGCCGATGTGTTTGCCTGGCTTTCCCGGTTCATCAATATGGAAACCGGTCAATTTTCAACCAGTCTGCGTTTGGACCGTATGGAAGTCCTCGCTCACCTGGCCGGGCATCCTGAACGTTCTGCTCCGGTCATCCATATAGCCGGTTCTAAAGGGAAAGGTTCGGTTACAGGGATGATTACCGCCATACTTGAGGCCGAAGGGTTTCGGCCCGCCCGGTATACCTCCCCGCACGTAACCGAATACCGGGAACGGATCACCCAGGGAAATGCCTTTTTTGATGAATCCATTTACATACAAGCCGGAAGGGAACTGGTTTCCATTGAAGCGATGCTGCGGAATATCCCGAGGAGCGGAATCGCGTACTTTGATCCCCCGGCAGATGATGATACGGAGGCAAGTTTCTTTGAGCTTTTGACCCTCTATTTTTTCCTCTGCGCCCGGCTTGCCGCTTGTGATGTGATGGTAGTAGAAACCGGCTTGGGAGGCCGTTTGGACGCTACCAATATTGTGGATCCCCTGGTGTCGGTGATCACCCTGATAGAACTGGAACATACCGAATTCTTAGGGGACCATATCGGGGCCATAGCCAGAGAAAAAGCCGGGATCATAAAACCGGGGAAGCCCCTGATCCTGGCGGAACAGGCCGATGAAGCCCTGGACGTATTCAAAAAAACCGCGGCCGCCTGCCACGCTCCCCTGTACTACCTGCCGGATGTGGTTGATCTGCGCCATATTCAGGTTAATCCCCGGGGGACGACCTTCAGCTTAGCCGCAAAAAGCCCGGCTTTGTTCCCCGCCCCCCTGGAACTGACGATTCCTATACCCGGTGAAATCCAGGCCCAGAATGCGGCCCTGGGCATTGCCGCGGCAAAAATCGCGTTTCCACTGCTCCAGGTACCATCCATCTTCCAGGGCTTACAGCATTTTACCCTCCCGGCACGGTTTGAGCGGATTATGGATGACCCCATTTTCATCGTAGACGGAGCCCATACCCCTCAGAGTGTCGAAGCTTGTGTAGAGACCTTCAGCGCTCTCTATGGGAACGGGGGGATCCTCATCTTTGGCTGTGCCGCAGGTAAGGATGCGGTGGCTATGGCAAAAATCCTCATTCCTTATTTTGCCCGGATCATTATTACCACCCCGGGTACCTTCAAAATGAGCTTTCCTCAATTAGTGTATGATACCTTTAGTACCGAAGCCACGTCCTTTGGAAAGGGATCCATGGTGTTTTATATCCCGGAGACTGCACGGGCTATTGAAAAGGCCCTTGAACAGGGCCGGGAACAGGCAATACCCCTGTTAGGGACCGGTTCTTTTTACCTGGCTGCGGAGATCAGAAACAAGATACATCCCTGTGCCTGAAGTACTTCTGAGGGAGTTTGGCGGAACCGGGCTTCCCAACCCCTGGTGCTTCAGACCGAGGGATGCATCAGAAGTACGCTGCCAGTTCGTCTATAAGCCGAGCAAAAACCTTACAGGCCGCCTCCACCGGCGCGGGAGAAGCCATATCAACCCCTGCCAGCTTGAGGGATTCTATAGGGAACCGGGAACCTCCCGAGCATAGGAAGGTAAAATAATCCTTCCGTTCTTGTTCGCCCCCGGAAAGGACCCGTTCAGCCAACGCCAAAGCCGCAGAAATACCGGTAGCGTATTTATACACATAAAAGGCCCGGTAGAAATGGGGGATCCGTAAGCCCTCCAGATCGCTCGTTTCCTCTAAGACCATGTCGGGACCAAAATACTTGGCAAGCAATGCCCGGTATTCACTGCGCAGGACCTCCACGGTTAAGGGAGTTCCCCCTTCTTCCAGGGCATGGGTCCGCTGTTCAAATTCGGCAAACATGGTTTGACGGTAGAGGGTTGCCAAGAGATCATCTGCCCGCTTGTTGATCATGTACATCGCCAGTTCCCGGGTGTCCGCCGTATCCCGTAAATAACGAAACAGCAACTCTTCATTAAAGGTACTTGCCACTTCCGCTTCAAAAATCGTATACCCGTAGTGCATAAAGGGGTTTGAACGGGCGGCATAAAAGGAGTGCATAGAGTGTCCTCCCTCATGGGCCAGGGTAAACACATCCCGGATACTATCTTCCTTATAGTTCATGAGGATATAAGGATCGCCCTGGTAGGACCCCGCGGAAAAAGCCCCGGAGCGTTTTCCCTTGTTCTCATACCGGTCCGCCCAGCGGCCTAAGAGCCCTGCCCGGAGGATCTGTCCGTATTCTTTTCCTAAAGGCGCTAAGGCTGCGGAAATCAGGTCCACGGCTTCGTTCCAGGGGGTCTTTTTCACGGCCTTGGGTACTAGGGGTACATACACATCGTAGTGGCGTACTGTATCCAAGCCCAGGACCTGTTTCCGTAAGCGATAGTACCGATGTAGCGGGGATAAATGATTGCTGATGGTGGATACCAGGTTATCGTAGACTCCTTCGGGAACCGCATCAGGAAAAAGGTGGGCTGCCCGGGCAGAGGGAAAGCCCCGGATCCGGGCTTTAATCACATTCTGCTTAACCGCCCCTCCATATAAAGCGGCCAAGGTGGTTTTATGGGCTTCAAACTGCCGGTAAAATGCCTGGTAAGCCTGCCGCCGCAGGTTACGGTCCGGATTTTCCATAAACACCGACCAGGTAGACTGGGAGAGGGGTCGTTTCCCTTCGGGGGTATCCAGGATACCAAATTCCAGGTCCACATTAGTTAACACTGAAAAGGCCTCTCCAGGGAGGTTTTCTCCTTCGGCATGGAGGGCAAGCAGCCGTTCCTCCCGGTCACTGAGAATATAGGGCTTATACCGCAAGAGCTTTTTGAGATAAATCCCATATTCCCCTAAACGGGGATGATCCAGGAACCCTTCCATAACTGCATCAGGGATGGCCTGGATCTCCGGTATGACCCAGGAAGCCGCGGCTTCTGCCTTGGCTGCGGCCATCATGAATCGACCGGTCATGGTTCGGGCAGCGTCGTCCCCCTCATCTTCGGTTTGTCGGAGGTCACTGTAATAGTGGAGCCTTTCTTCCAGTATCCCCAGGGCTTTAGAAAAATCCAGGTAATCCCCAAGGTTTTCCGCAGATTTTCCCAAGGTAGCGCGGAATGTAGGGATCCTTTCTGTTTGTTTTTCGTACTCCTTAAGTGCTTCGTACCAGGCCTGGTCATGGGGGAACAGGGTGGATAGGTCCCAGGTGTCTTGGGGGTCTACTTGGGAACGGCTGGGTATACCCGGGGATGGGGCTAGGGATGTATCTGGTGCAGGTATCAAGACAATACAATCTCCTAAAAGATTTCTAAAAGTTGTGAAGGTATTGAACACAGGGTATATAGAAGGCACAATTTTAGATGAGTGAAATCAACACCCCCAGCTATTCTCATCTTTAACTGGGGGCACATACTTCTTTACTCGGGGATCGAGAAGCACCCTCCCCTGGATCGTGATTCAAGGTTTTTGCGCCCCTCGCCTCTCTTGGTTTAAAAACTACAGTTCGAGATACGAATCCGCATACAGGGTCTGATCCATGATGATATCCGCGGACTTGATAGTTTCCATGATCCGCAGGTCGCAGGGATTCACGATGGCTGAGGTAAAGCCGCACTTAATTGCCATAGCCAACATGATCGAATCCATGATAGGCCGGATATGCTTAGGCATCATATTAGAGACGTTGGAAAGACCTCCTGAGGAATTTAAGTCCATATCCCTGAGCTGACTGATGAAATCCAGGACTTCCACTTGTTTATCCTGCATTCCCTTAATGACCAGGAACAAGGGGTCGAACCATATATCTTTTGGATCCATCCCCAGGTTCATACCATACTCGAGCATTTCCTGACAGAAGGTCATGCGCTCTTCGTTATTTGAAGGTACTCCCTGTTTTGCACAGAGGGCAATGACAATGGCATCGTTGGCGGCTGCAAGGTCGATATAGGAAATACGATCCCCTGCATCTGCGGAATTGACAATCGGCTTGCCTTTGGAACGGTTATATACCGAAATCCCTGCTTCAATGGCCTTTTTATTTGCCGTGTCCAAGGAGAGGGGAACGTTGTCAAATTCCGTTTGAATTAATTGAACCGCCCACTTCATAAGTTCTACCCCGGTCTTTTCAGCAGGACCAATATTGACATCAATATAGGTGGCTCCTGCTTCCAACTGTTCCTTCGCCCGTTTCAGGATGGGCGCAGGATCGTGAGTCTCCATAGCAGCGCGAATTACTGGCGAAATACAGTGGATTCGTTCACCGATAACAATAAATTTACCCATAATTATCTCCTACCTAAATATATTAAAACAATCCTACTGGGGGTTGACTCGTAGATGACCCCGATTTTCAGCCCCCTAGGTTTATTATGAAGCTTTAAATTCCTTGAGAAATTTAACCGATGCAACCGCTTCGTTTGGCCCCACGATGATCTTCCATCCAGGAAGACTCTCTTCCAATTCGCCCTTAAGCACCGCTACCTTACCGGGAATGATGAGGTTACGATTCTTGAGCTTGCTTTCAATTCCTGCTTCTTTGAAGAACCGGGCGATTGAGCTTGCTGAAAACTTACCCGCAGCCCAGGAGGTAAGTACGGAATACCCGCCTGCATCAGAAATAAGCAGGTTTACCGGCACCCCAGAACGCTCCAGCTCTCCGGAAACCACGAAATAAGTAAGGGCGAAGTCCACCGTGGTGGCACACACCGCGTTTTCATCCGCGCCGTTTAAGGGATAGATTCCCGGTTCAACCTTCATAGGCTTCTGCGGATCGGTGAAGATATTCTGCCGTAGGCCATAAAGAGGCAGAGCCTGGGCATAACTCATACCGCTCATAATGATGATGGAACCGTATTTCAAGGTGAAGAGGGATACCAATGCGGCCTGCATAACGCTATCTCCAGGAGCCAACTTCGCGACATTGACGATGGAGGGATACCCAAAGATACGATCTTGATCCTTGAGGGCAGCACGACGGATCTGGACTGCGTTGGCAAAGGCATCTTTCACCGAAGAAGACCCCACATCAATGATCAAATTCTTATTTCCCAGCCCTTCAAGTGCCGCGACCGTGTCATAGATCCCGTCCAGACTTGTACCGCTTACCCCTAAGACCACGCCGAATTCCGTAGCCAGAGCACTCATTTCCTTATAATTGGATTCATTAGCCCCATTGAGAATAGGCTTACCCGCTTTGGTGAGTTCCAAAGCCTCTCGGGCTACGGCAAGATCGGAAACCTCCAGAATCAGGGTACGTTCCGCGGTAAGAGCTTTCTTGACCGTTTCGAGGAAGGGGTCCTTATTCCCGGTGTATTCCACATTGACCAGTTCTACACACATGCGTTCCCCAATACGCACGTAATCCACGATCTTAAGGTCCGATAAAGCTTGATCTACACAGTCGGGACAGAGGGTTACGCCATAAAGACTCTTGGAAACAAAGGTCTTCTCATGTCTAAAGAGAACTGTTTCACCACCCAGGCTATATTCCGCATTACCTACACCGATTTTAATGGTCTTCATGGGCGGCGCCGTAGCTTCACCTAGTTTTGCCAATGCTTCAGGGGACATGTGGGTACATTTATCGAGGGGAACCGCACCTTGGGCGACCTTCATGGCAAAGGCCATACAGGTTGGGCTGCCACATTCCTTACAGTTCGTTTTAGGGGTGAACTTAAATATATCAAGTCCTTTAAGTGCCATAGATTACTCTCCTTTCTCCATATCCAGTTTAGATGATACTGGCCACAAACTTCGAAATGGTAGCCACCGAAACAGGATGCCTCAAGATGACTGCATTCGAACCTGCGGCGATGTCCGCAGCCGCAGTAACCACTTCCATATCAACACCCCGCTGTTCCTGGGGTCCCCAACCGGCCGGAGCATCACTCTCTGTTTTTTGAGCTTCCCCAACCGACCATGCCTGTTCTGAAACCGGTGTAATAATGGGAATCTGAAGTTTTACATCGTTTTGGGCAAGAGCCGCTGCTTTGACCCGATCCAGGGTAGAGGCAATATATTCATATCCATACCCTGCGGCTGCAGATCCAATGTTCATGGTTACGTTTCCCAGATCAATACCAAGCTGGGAGATAACCACATTGAGCTGCTTGGCCAGATTGATGTCTACTGCAGACTCTGCTCCGATCTTTTGCCCATAGGCCTGGACCGCTGCAACCGCTATAGCCTTGTGATTTTCTTCCTTGGCGGAAAGCAACAGTACGTTCTTTCCCTCCAAGGCCTCGGCGATCTTGGGGAAAAGCTTGCTATCTTTTTCCACATTCCTACTTCCTTGGATCACAAGAGGTAAGGTAACTTTTTCGGCAACTTCTTTACACAGGGCCACACAATCTTCTATCGGCTTGTCTAAACCGTTAGGATCGGCCCCTTCCAAGGACAGTACCACAAAATCAGCCCCCGGCATTTCACAAGCTCGCCTTGCGACATCGGGAATACTGTCAAGTCCCTGATAGAACTCAGCAATACCCGGTATATCCCTGTTTGGACCCTGATCCGAGACTTCCACTCCCACTTTCGGTGGATTCTTGATAGGCTCATCAAAACTATACAGGGGAAGGACTTTCTCACCGCCAAAGGTGACAGTCTTATCGCCCGTACCTATCACTACCTCTTTGATAGACGCCGTGAATTTTTGCGGAACACGTTTAAATGGCATAACGGTTTCCTCCTTTACTAATTTAGTAGAAACAATCTAATTATCCGGTATCTCCTAGGACTACCGTATAACACCTCTCTTCTATACTTTATTACATACATAAAAAGCCTCTTTCAAAAACCAGTTAAGGCGACCTTTTGAAAAAGCCTTTTAAGAACAAAAATGATAATACCTGACACATCCAATACGCTCAATCCTTAGAATAATTCTATAGAGAGAGACGCAGCCTAAGCTCCATCTCTCTATTAATTCTCCTTACGAACCAGGCTAAAGAAGTACCCTGCCCGCCAGGGGATACCCCCTGAAAATAGGCTTACAACAGAGGTGCAAGATTTAACACAGGATGCCCTTTCTCACTCAAGAACGCAATCAAGGTCTCAGCATCCTCAGACACGGTTTCATCGGCAATCATGGAGGTATAATCCTCAATCCCGTAGAGTTCTTGTGCCGTAGCATTGAGCTTGGTACTCACAAAGTCCTTGAGTGCCTTAGGCATCCACACGATACGGGCAGGTCCACCTTCAGCTTTCATGAATTTCTTGGAAGAGATGAACTGCTTACCGTGTCCCATGAAACCGGGGGTCTGTACCCCACCGCCGGTCATAGAGGCCATCTCTGAGAAGGTCATCCCCAAGGGAGTCATCCCCGCATGCTCCCGGTTGACAATAACCACCCCATTGGACGTAGGCTCAATACCGCAGATGCACTCAAAGCAACCGCAGCTCGTCATAGGATCCTGCAAAATAGAATAGAGGGTAACCTGCTGCAGGGCGCCATGAGAAGAGCTATTTACCACTTCATTGACATCTTCCCAGATACCCAGGTTGTCATCAATTACCCGCTCTTTCGTAACAACCTGACACGGCCCATTCGGATCAAGCTCGTTTGTAGCTTTTGCGTCAAGCCAGGATACCGCACCGCACAGTCCAAGCCGTTCCGGGGTAACGATACAAACGTGGGAGGGGGAGAAGGACTGACAGAGGATACAGTTGTAAAAGACCTCCACACTCTCGTCCGTCAATGACTTGAGCCGGGCATCCCGCACCTCATAAACCTTGTTCACGTCCGCCCGCAGCCGTTTGAGATCTTCTGGGTTCGTATAGATTTTAACTTGACACTTGTCCACCACCGCTTCGTAGTCGCTCTTTACCTTGGCATAAAGCACTTCTCCGATGTGTTTTGCCCTGAATCCGGCTTCAAATGCCGCCTTACTCACCCGAATGCGGATAAGATCCCGTTGACCGGTGTGCATAACCCCTTCAACACAGTTGAGGAAATTATGGAACTTCCGCTCAAACACCGGCTCAAAGTCACTTTGCATGCTCTTACCGGATACTTCAACGATGTATGCCAGAGCAAAGCGGCTGCCTGCCGGGACGCTGTCGATATCCGGACCGAAAAGTTCAATGCGGTGATCCTCAACCTCGGTGGACTCCAGCGTACGCACCCACTCGAAACAATCCATCCGGGAACCGTCGATGTCCACCTGCATATCGTTCCTGCGGATGATCTCTCCTTCAAAGGCAGTGGAAAAAGCCACCGGAATATCGATCTTCGTAACCTTGATCTTAATATCCCGGGCTTCCAAAGAGGTCTCAATAAAGTCCTTGGTATCCTCCTGAATGATGAGGCTCTTGGGAACCGGCCACATATCTTTGGTATCATTGGTAATGACCGGGAATCCCATAGCAATAGCGCCGCCGCCGCACCCAACCACGATGTCCGGTACCGGTGCGAAAGCATTCACAAAGGCTCGGATACGATGGAAGGTGTAATGGTCGAAACCTTCCCGGTCGCCCGGTTGAACCGCACCAAAAATCATAGCCGCCCGGTTTACCACGGCTATGATGTGAGCCACCGACCAAATATCCGGTCCCACTGGAACGACCCGAACCGGGAAGCCCATGTTAAGGTTCATACGCTTGGCCTGATCGATGATACCTCCGATGAGAAAGACGAATATAGCCCGGGACTGATACCCCTTGATGAGTTCGGCTGCTTCTTCATCCGAAGGAGCAGGGCCGATGATCACCACAAATCCGGGAATGTCGCCGGTAACCAAGGGAACCCCTAATTCACGGACCTCCGCATCGGACATGTGTCCCCAGTACTCATCTCCATAGGGCTTATCGCTGCGGGCATATTTACAAGCCTCAATAACTTCGGCAGCTAGGACGGTTCCAAACCCGGATTTAAAAACATCCCCCAAGCGCTGTTCATGAGGCATCCAGGCCTTTACTTCAGGGAAACATGCCTTGAGTTCCCCTAGGGTAGTTACCTTTTTGGAAAGGTAGGTTAAATGGTTGGCGAGAAAATATGCAGTGTTCGGCATGGTAATAGGGGCCGCCTCACCAAGCTCCTTCACGGTCTCGTTCAACGTCTTCTCAGCGATGGCATACATCTCATCAACGCCATCAAAAACTCTATTAAAAAGCAATTTCATTGAAAACTCTCCTATAGTAATTATGTGGAAAAATCGATACGCTCTTTGATCCTCCGGATCTCCTGTCGAGCACATTCACTGGTGTCGAAGGGCGAAACGCCTTTTCTATCGGCGCTGATCACATCATCGCTATAGCTGATAAAGCCAAAAAGATCCTCAGGGGGTATACTATTCTTGAGGAATTCCTCATCCTCTCTCCCACGAACTTTGTTCGCGACCACGCTTACCTTTTTCACACCCAGATCTGCTGCAAGAGCTTTTACCTTGTGATAGGTCTGTATGCTCCTCGCTCCCGGTTCAATTACCGTAATGAAGCGATCCACCATACTAGCAGTACCCCGTCCAAGGTGCTCCAGCCCTGCCTCCATGTCCATAATGACCACCTCATCCCGCTGTACGACGAGATGAGAAATCACCCGCTTGAGTACCACATGCTCAGGGCATACACAACCGCCGCCGCCGGTTTCCACGGTACCCATAATGAGCAGTTTTACACCGTTTTTTTCCTTAGAAAACCGATCCGGTATATCACTGACATGAGGATTTATTTTAAAAAACTTTCCAAAGGTATCATTGGTAGACCCGGTTCGCTCAGCGATGAGTTCACTCATCTTAGAAACCGGGGTGATCTCCTCCAATTCCCCTTCGCTGAAGCCCAGGGCCAAGCCGAGATTCGCGTCCGGGTCTACATCAACCGCAAGCACCGTCCGGCCTTCCGTCGCATAGAGACGGGCAAGCACTGCGGCAAGCGTTGTTTTTCCTACTCCACCTTTTCCGGTGATTGCGATTTTCATACTTAGATACCCAAGGCCGCACGCTTTGCTTCAAGGCCCTCAAGAATACTTTTTACCAGTTCATGAGGATCTTTGTTGATGATATACCCTGCACCGACGATATTACGGGTTCCCTGGGTGATGAGTTCCATCATTTGGGAACTTCCTTTCACCTGGGGCTCGATACCCAAGTATACATCAATCCCGGTAGACACCACGTAATTGGCTATGGAAACTGCTTTCTCGCTCATCCATTCAGGAGCACAACCCACCACCGGTATCTCAGTGGTCTTCACTCCCCAGTCTTTAGCAATCCCGGTAGCAAGGAGCATCATACGACTGATATCCACGCATGCACCCATGTGCAGAATCGGGGGTATATCAACCAATTCGCATACCCGCCTCAAGCCCGCTCCACACACATACTTGGCATCTTTCGTGAGGAGTCCCGCTTTAGTAGCAAGCTGCGCCGCACAACCTGTGGCAACGATCAACACATCGTTCTGCAACAACTCCTTCATAATCTCAAAGTGAGAGTAATCCGGCCGTACCCGGGGATTGTTACAACCCACGATAGCCACCGCACCCCGCAAAACCCCCGCCTTGATTGCATCAATGGCCGGCCTATAAGAACCGATCCGGTCCACATGGCTATTGGTTACCCCGTCAAGGTGCTTGATGATCTGCTCGTTAGGATACCCCACCACCGCCGCCTGCTTGGTACTGGGGATAAAGACCTTTGACGTATCCCGCTTCTGATAGTTATCAATAGCCATTTTGATGAGGTCCTTGGCCTGATCAAAGGCGGTTTCCGGTTTAAATTCCACATAAATGGAGCCGGGAATCCGGGCAATCGGAGAACTGGTAACAAATTTTGTGTGGAAACACTCGCTTAAAGGAGCCAGGGCAGGGAATATACACTGAACATCCACGCACATCATCTCTACCGCACCGGTTAAGATAGCGTTTTCCTGTTGGAGGAAGTTTCCTGCCATGCGGACCCCGTGGCGCATGGCCACTTCATTAGCGGTACAACAAAGACCAACGATGTTGATACCCCTGGCGCCTTTTGTTTTCGCATAATCCACCAGTTCTTTTATCTCTGCTGCGGTTACCACCATTTCAGAGAAAGCCGGATCATGACCGTGCACCACGATGTTGACCATCTCTTTTTCAAGAACCCCCAAATTCCCTTCGGTAGTCCGTACCGTGGGAGTCCCAAAAAGGATATCTGTTATTTCCGTACCCAGCATCGAACCGCCCCAGCCATTGGAAAGACTGGTCCGTAAGCCCTGTCGCACTAAGGCTTCAGGGTCTGCACTGTTTCCCATGTGGGTCATGTGCAAAGTCGTGGCGATTTCCCGGTCAATAGCTCGAGGCTCAATGCCCTGTTCCCGCCATACCTGCTGCCGCTCTTCAGTGGCCCGCTTAATAAACCGCTGAGTCCCCGAGGGCTTGCCGAATTCCATAAGACCGACTTCAGCAACTTCATGGGCAATGTCATAAATATCCCTGCCCTCTGTTGGTACCCCATACTCCTGCGCTAACCGTATAAGCTTCTGGTCATCCCGGACCTGGTAATTCCCCCCTGCCTTTGTACCGTGAAGGATATGCAGAATCTCCCGGGCATGATCCGAGTGGGCTGAAGTACCCGCTGCAATAGTACGGGCATAATTACGTGCTGCAATCGCATGAGCGTCTGCCCCGCAAATCCCTCGAGATGCCTTGGGGGTAATACGACATGGACCCATCGAACAATTTTTGCAACAGATCCCATCTTCACCAAATTTACAGTGGGGCGTCTGCTTTTTGTTACGATCCTCCCATGTTTCTGCGCAAACGGAACAGGCTATTTCTTTCAGTTTAGCGGTATCTGCCTCCATTTGCTCAATAGAGGTTAAATCTTCCAGCGTTTTCAAAATTATGTTTCTCCTCTCCTATGTGTGCCTTCAGGCACCACGTCAATTAAACGGATAAAAAGTCAACGACCCCTTCTCCGTAAACCTTTACGGCTTCAACCGTATTGTTAGTCTGCACGCCGGCGCTTATATGTTTTATACACCTCCTTCCAGATCCGTCACTGTTCAACAGGGCGTATATGTTTTTATATCGGCCTTCTATTTAGTAGTAAAAAACCATCAAACACAACATCCCACCCACGGTCTTTTTTATATTTTGATATCACGCCGCCGTCCTATAAGGAGAGGCCGGAATCAGACCTCTTATCCATCCCGGCTTCATCCTCCTTCAATCATTGTACATCAACGTCAACATATAACATTATACTGTTTTACCTTGTATAAGGCCACAGAACTCGGGGTTAAGAGATTGGAATCCCCTTACTCCATCCTCTGTACCTACCAATCTTTATACATTGACATTCCTACTACAAGCGTATTAACTCCTCTCCTGAGCCGCTCGGATCACATGATTTATCAGCATACAATTCGTTACTGACCCAACACCCCCCGGTACCGGGCTAATAGCCTCCACCAAAGGCTCTACCTCAGCGAATTTCACATCACCGCAGGTACCCTTACTGCCATCAGGTTTCGGGTTGACCCCTACATCCACCACCACCTGACCGGCTCGGAAGGATTCTTTTCCCACACTCTCAGCCCGTCCCATGGCTACAACCACGATATCCGCCTCCCGGATCACCGAAGCCATATCCTTGGTTTTTGAATGGCAGATCGTTACGGTTCCGTTTTTTTTCAAGAGCAAGAGGGATACCGGTTTACCGATTACCGTACTCCGGCCAACCACCACCACCCGTTTTCCTGCAGGATCGATCTGATAATGCTCAAGGAGCTTGATAACCGATTCCGCGGTACACGGGGCGTACCCCTGACTCGTATCGGAATATATGCCTGCCATGGAACCATCGGTAATACCATCCATATCTTTCTTCGGCAACAAAGCCGCCCGAGCCGCATTGTCATCAATATGCTTGGGTAAAGGACGAAAAAGCAACACCCCGTGTACTGCCGGGTCTTCATTCGCCTCCCGGATGACATCCAACAATGCCTGTTGGGTGGTATCTTCAGGCAGCCGGTAGTTTTTTACCACCGCCCCAACCTCCTCACAGCGCTTGGTAGCCCCTTTTTCATAAGAAATATCAGGACCTTTTTCACCAACCCGGATAATGCCCAAGGTCGGCGTGATCCCCTTAGCCTTCAACACCTCTACATCCCGTTTCATGGACACGGTCAATGCTTCGGCTACTTCCTTTCCACTCAACAACTTTACCATTATTGTTTCCCCTCAATTAAGCTCCTTGTACCCCTTGACCCCATATTAGTTGGGTTTTAATTGGTCTTTAACACCGGTAAAGATCCTATCCGCCAAGGGCTCATACTCAGCAAGTAACGCATCGGTTTCCCGGTTAATCTGCTCCGCATAGACCCGGTCTTTCATGGCCTTGGTATTGATGTACACATTAAGACTTGCCCCGGCCAAAGCCGCCTTACAGAACAACACCCCCACCCCGGCATCACTGACCGCAAGGCGGCTACCTTTAGCGGCATATTCTTCCTGCAAACGAATCGCTTCGGCACATTTCTTCATGATTTCCAAGGGCACCCCGCACGCCGACTTCAGCGCAGCCTCCATAACCCGAGCCTTTTCCGCTTTTTCTGCATCGGTGTTTTGAGGAAGCCCATAGGCTCGAGAAAGAGGTTCAAATTCCTCTGCGTCTTTTTGCACCAACTCAAGCAGCTCCCGCTGCAAACGGTCCGCCTCTTTCTGCAGGCGTACCATATCTGCTTCCACATCGGCGTATTTCTTCTTACCGATGGTAAGGGAACCTACCATGTTTCCCAGGGCGGTTCCAACAGCGCCCACCAGAGCCGAAGCACCACCACCACCCGGTACCGGTGCCTTACTACCTAGGACAGAAACAAATTCTGCACAGCTCTTATTGGTTAAACTCATCTTTGAAACCACCCTTTCTTTTTAGTTTAGAATAGACCGGAGATCTTTCCCGTGTTGTCAACATCGATCTTCTGGGCGGACGGCTCTTTCGCAAGGCCCGGCATCGTCATGATTTCACCGGTGAGCGCGACTATGAAGCCCGCGCCTGCGGAAATCTTGATGTTACGAACGGTGAGCGTCCAGTCTTGCGGCGCGCCGCGCACGGTCGGATCATCGGTGAAGCTGTACTGCGTCTTTGCCATACAAACCGGCACTTTGTCCAGTCCAAGTTTTTCAAGCTGCGCGATCTGCTTTTGCGCGTTGGCCTGTATGTTCACGTCCTTGGCGTGGTAAACCTTCTTCGCAATCGCTTCGATCTTCTCTTTGATGCTCATGTTGACATCATAGCAGAACTTAAACTGGTTCGGCTGGTCGCACACGCGCACGACTTCTTCGGCGAGTTTCTTGCCGCCTTCGCCGCCCTTCGCCCAAACTTCGGAGAGAACGACGTTCGCGCCCTTCTCTTTACATTTCTTCTCGATGAGATCCAGTTCGGCTTTGGTGTCGGCGGGGAACGCGTTGATGGCAACCACCGCTTGCACGCCGAAAACTTCCTTCATATTGGTAATGTGCTGAAGAAGGTTCGGGAGGCCTTTGTCGAGGGCATCAAGGTTTTCCTTGTTGAGGTCGGCCTTGGCGACGCCGCCGTGGTGCTTGAGCGCGCGGGCTGTGGCAACGATGATGACGCAGTTAGGTTTGAGACCGGCGAAACGGGCCTTGATGTCGAGGAATTTTTCCGCGCCAAGGTCGCC
>JAIRNP010000026.1 GCA_031258005.1 Treponema sp. | reverse complement strand
TTATCTCAAGCTGCCCTCCCATAGCCTCTATGTGGCTTCGCAGGGTGGAGATATACATATCCGTCCGCTTTTCCATTTTGGCAATGGCCGGCTGCTGGATGCCCAGGGCTTCGGCAAGCATTTTTTGGGAGAGGCCCCGGGCGTTCCGCAGTTCATTAAGGGGAAGCTCTTTGAGGGCTTCCTGTACCGCCTTGTCAACGCGCTCCGGGACTCCGGGCTCATCTTTTTTCCAACTCTGAAAGTTTACGGCTCATTTTTTTATCCTTGCCAGTCGAAGCGGGTCTATGCGGACACCTTTTGCTCCACCCTGAAACGGGAAGTGGAAACGCTGGAGGGCAAACATGCTGCAACTGAGGTGAGGCAGTCAGTGTTCATGTATGTTGAGGCGTATTACAATCGCCTCCGGCTTCATTCGGCGCTTGACTATGTGGTGCCTGATGTGTTTAACTCAGGGCAAGTCGCTTAATGGGGTCTACCTTGCGGGGTAAAATCCAGTATGCGCTCATGCTGTATAGGGCCTTGCTGCCCGCTAATCTTCCGCTGTTTACCGCCGCCTTGTTTTTGCGCTTGCGTTGTAGGTTGTACAATAACTTCAGGTATTGTACAACTCTACTATACCTTGGGGATAGGGTTCTATACGCTCATACAGGGGCAGCAAGCGCGGTGAAAGCCCAGCTTCCCCGCCGATCTATACCGTCTGATTGGGTATAAAAGGCCTTAGCATCTCCGGTATACGGTATCTGCCGGCGAGATGCCAGGGTTTCCTGAAGGAGTTGTAAAAATGCCTTGCGGCTCATGATTTCCGCACCCAGGCTTGCCAGGTGATCGGTATAGACCTGACAATCAATAAAAGCAACCCCATCGGCAAAAAGCCTCTGGGCCAGGGAAAGAAAGGCCGCCTTGGAAGCATTGGATTGCTTGGCAAACATAGATTCTCCAAAGAAGACCCTCCCCAGGCGTATACCGTAACACCCTCCCACCAGTTCCCCATGCCGGTAGCTTTCCGCGGAATGAGCCCAACCCAAACAGTGCAGTTCCGTATAGGCGGCGATGATATCCTCGGTAATCCAGGTACCCTCTTGCCCTGGTCTGAACATCTCTGCACACCCCCGTATGACGCCCTTAAAATCCCGGTCCACCGCAAATTCAAAACATCGTTTCTTTAAGACCTTTTTCATAGAAGTCCCTATATGGAGCTTTTCTGGAAATAGGACCATCCGAGGATCCGGAGACTGCCATAGGATGGGGTCTTCCGGATTATACCAGGGGAATATACCCTGCTCATACGCGGAAAGGAGCATCCCCGGTGAGAGGTTACCCCCTACAGCGATAATACTATCATCCCTGGAAAGATATGCATCCGGCTTAGGAAAAGAATAACGTTCGTATTCGCTGAGATAGGGAAAATAAGGATCCACACCGGAAATCCGACCCCTTCTCTGGTGTTTAGGAATGGGTGAGGACCTTCAGCGTCTCGGTAGCCTCAAGCACGGTGATCCGGTATGCCCCTTCGATCCAGTCCACCCGGGCGCTTCCCCCTTCTGCAAGACGGCCAAAGAGGACTTCATCCACAAAGAAGGATTTGATCTTATCCTCAATAACCCGGCCCACATTGCGGGCGCCGAATTCCCGGCTGTACCCATCGGTGGTCAGCTGGTCTACACAGGTATCGGTAACTTCTACCGCGACCTTTTTTTCTGCCAGTTGCATTTTGAAGAGTTCCAATTCTTTGCGTACAATGGAAGTCATGATTTCCCGGGAAAGGTGACCGAATCGTACCACCCCATCCAGACGGTTCCTAAATTCCGGGGTAAACGTTTTCTCGACCGCACCATCCACCGCAGAAGCATCGATGCTCCGTTCCCCAAACCCGATGAGGTTCTTACCAATATCCCGGGCACCGGCATTGCTGGTCATAATGAGAACCACATTCCGAAAATCCGCTTTCCTGCCGTTATTGTCCGTAAGGGTGGCATAGTCCATGATCTGCAGGAGGATGTTATAAACATCCTGGTGGGCTTTTTCTATTTCATCTAAAAGAACCACACTATGGGGCTGTTTCCGTATGGCATCGGTCAAGAGGCCCCCTTCTTCATACCCCACATAACCCGGAGGAGAGCCGATGAGCCTCGAAATGGTATGCTTTTCCTGATATTCACTCATGTCAAAGCGATGCATGGAAACCCCCAACACCTGGGCAAGGCTTCTGGCTAATTCAGTTTTCCCCACCCCCGTAGGGCCTACAAAAAGAAAATTCGCCACCGGTTTACCTTCAGCTCTAAAACCAGCCCGGGACCGCTTCACCGCCTTGACCACCATGGTAATTGCCTCGTCCTGACCAAAGATCCGCCTTCTGAGCCGCTCTTCCAGATTGCGAAGCTTATCTTTCTCAGTTTCTCCTACAGACCGATCCGGTATCCGGGCTATCCGGGAAACCACCGATTCAATCAGCGGAAGCCCGATATCAATGCTTTCTATCGTTCCTTCTTGAACTGAGACTCCCTGAGCCAGACTGCCGGCCTCTGCTTCAGCAGGCACGTTCTTTTCTGTTTTTTCAATTTTCTCCGTCTTGTCATGCTTATCAAAAAAAAACGCAAATTTTCTTGATAAGCTGTTTTTATTGCCGAGATCTGCCTCTTCTTTATCCAACAAAGGTTGTTGTTCGCCCTGCTTAAAAGCCGCTATCCGGGCAAAGGCACCGGCTTCATCGATCACGTCAATGGCTTTGTCCGGCAGCCGCCGTTCAGTGATAAACTGCGCGGAAAGCCGCACCGCCCCTTTAACCGCTTCATCACTGTAACGAACCTTATGGTACTCCTCGTATTTTGATTTAAGCCCCTGGAGGATAGCTATGGCATCATGCTCACTGGGTTCATTGATATCGATCTTCTGAAACCGCCGTGACAGGGCCCGATCCTTGTCAAAAAATTTACTGTATTCTTCGTGGGTGGTAGAACCAATACAGCGAATTTTCCCGGAGGTAAGGGCTGGTTTGAGGAGATTAGACGCATCCAAGGCCCCTCCTGAAACAGAACCCGCCCCTACGAGGGTATGAATTTCATCGATAAAAAGGATAGCCTTTTCTTTTTTTAGTATCTCCTCAATGACCCGCTTGATCCGTTCCTCAAAATCCCCCCGGTATTTGGTCCCAGCTACCAAGGCACCCATATCCAGAGAAAAGATAGAAAAATTCGTGAGGGTAGGAGGTACATTCCCGGCTACGATACGTTGGGCAAGTCCTTCAGTGATGGCGGTTTTTCCCACCCCTGAATCCCCAACATGAACGGGATTATTCTTGAGCCGCCTGCAAAGCACTTGGACGGTCCGGTCTAACTCCATTTCTCTGCCTATAACCGGCTCAAGCTTATGTTCCCTGGCCAGGGCAGTAAGTTCCGTAGCATACCGTTCTAGCGCACTCCGTTTATTCGCTTTGGTTTTTTGAGCCGGATCTGTTCCCTCCTCATCAAGAACCTCCTCTTTTCTCTCTTGCAGCCCGTTGCCGTTCATTTTATTAAAGACAAAAGGCCGCTCTCCATCGAATCCATGAGAGAGGACATTAAGGAGTTCAAAGCGTTTAACCCCCAGTTTACGCAAATAATAGGCACAATAATTTTGTTCTTCATCATAAAGGGATACAAGAATATCTGCCACATCCAAGATATGTTTCTGAGAAGCCTGGCTTTGGAGCACTGCTCGTTCAATGACACTCTGAAATCCCACGGTTTGGGTTGGCTCTGTATCACCGATACTGGGGACTTTCTGCTTAAAATAATTTTCCATGCCATCTTTAAGCATATCCAGATTGGCACCACAAGCGGACAGGATACCCTGGACTTCATCAAAGGCTAATGCTGCATATAGTATATGTTCCGGTGTCAGGTACTCATGGTTACGCACTTTAGCCTCATGATAGGCGGCGTTTATAATGGCCTGTACATGGCCGCTAATTTTCATTTTTACTCCCTGCTCAGAGCATGGACCCCAGCTCTTTACGTTAAAAAATGCTACTAATTAGAGGCTGTTCCAAAACTTCAGTTTTTGGAACAGCAACCTTAGATTTAGGGGAAAAACCGGGCTATTGGCCGGTTTTTCCAAGAGCCTGGCCATCGGACCGAAGGTCCGCACCAACCGGGTTACCGGGTTATCGAACACGTCCAATAAGGGGCAGCAATATGTTTGGTTATAAAGTTAATTCCGGCAACATCAAAAGCAATTTAATACTTACGTTTGAAACGGAAAGGGGGAAATCCGAAGGATGGGGGATTGTTTCAAAGGGCGATAGGGAACTGTAGGAAACTTCGTTTCGTCCTGGACAGACTCTATCTTGCTATCGCTGCCCGCAGGGTTTTTACCAGACCGATAAGATCTTTCCCCATCCCGTCACAGACGCTGAGGAGATCGTTGAATTCAAACTCCGTGAGGTATTCGTTGTCGTTGAGGACCTCAAGCCAGTATTTGGCTTCCACACATTCCTGAAGGGCCGTATAGACCTTGGCAAGTTGGTCGTTTTTGCCCATGGCACATTCCGACCTGGCCAAATTCGCCCCCACGCCGGCTCCGGTCCGCAGAAGCTCTCCCGAGAGGATCGTCTCTTTTTTATGTGACGAGAGATGCTTGTAAAGCTGCGCTACTTTGGCGGCAAATTCACGGCTTTTTTGTTTTATGCTCTGGTCCATGGCTTATATCAAAGTCTCCTTACTGTATCTTTGTCAAGTATTTTTTTACGATTTTGTCGCGGTGCAATAGAAATGTCCCCAAAATCCGTTCAGTAGAAATGTCCCCCTGCGTGCAATAGAAATGTCCCCTTTTTGTAGGATAGGCCAGGAGGAACAATGGCAAAACGACTATCGAAGGGGAGCGAAAGGCTCCGCGGCAAAATTATGGAATTAGTGAAACAGGGGCACAAGACCTTAAAGGCGGCCTCCCTTGAGGCGGGAATAAGTTACCGACAGGCGAAACGGGTGTACCGGCGGTATCTGGAAGGCGGGGACGAGGCATTGCGCCACGGGAACGCGGGGAAGCCGTCCAACCGACGGACCGACCCGGATCTGGTGCGCCGTGCGCTTGCCCTGTATGAGGAACAGTACGGCGATTTCGGGCCGACCTTAGCGAGCGAGAAGCTGGCAGAACGGGACGGGGTGGCTATCGGGGTCAGCACGCTGAGGCGGGAACTGATAGCCGCCGGATTATGGCAGCCGGAGCGGAACGGCAGGGTCTACCGTTCCCGGCGGGCGGCGAGGGACCATTTTGGGGAATTGGTGCAATTCGACGGCAGCCATCATGATTGGTTTGAGGGGAGGAGAGGCCGTTGCTGCCTTATCACCCTGATTGACGACGCAACCAAGACCCGGCTCTCCCAATTTTTCGAGGAAGAGACCATGGCGGGGGCCATGACCGTGCTCAAACTGTGGATAACAACCTATGGCATACCGGAATCCCTGTATTGCGACAAGAAAAACGCCTTTGTGCTGACCCGCGAGCCCACCAACCAGGAACTCCTGAACGGCATTGTCCAGCCAAAAAGTCATTTCGGCAAGGCCTGCGACAAACTGGGCATCGAAGTCATCGCCGCCAACAGCCCTCAGGCTAAAGGCCGGGTGGAACGCAATCACGGCCTTGACCAGGACCGCCTGGTGAAAGAATTACGCCTCGCCGGTGTTTCCTCCCTCGAACAGGCCAACGCCTTCCTCTGGTCCGTCTATCTGCCTTCCATGAACGGCAAGTTCAGCCGCCCGCCCAGAAGCCCCGATGATGCCCATGTCAGGGCTGACACGGCCAGGCTTGATGACATCCTCTGCCGTGAATATGACCGAAAAGTGAGCAACGATTATATCGTCCGCTTCGAAGCCCGCCTGTTCCAGATCCTGCCGGAAACACTGCCCAAGCCACGGCCCGGCGACACCGTCCTCGTCCGTGTTCGGCTGGACGCTTCCGTCCACCTCTTCTGGAAACAGAAGCCGCTCCTCGTCAAAGAACTTACAACTATCTTCGATGACTGACGCACCCCCTGCCCCTCCTCAGGGAGGGGACATTTCTATTGATTTTTGACTAAAAGGGGACATTTCTACTGAATTGTGTAGGGGACATTTTCACTGATTTTTAACAGT
>JAIRNP010000185.1 GCA_031258005.1 Treponema sp. | reverse complement strand
GGCATTCTTGACATTCTTCCGACATTCGCTCTCTTCTTCGACATTCTTTTAATTTTTCCGACATTCTTTATATTCTTCCACCATTCTTTCTGTTCTCCCGACATTCTTTTTGGTCCTCCGACGTCGCAATCAGCCAAAGTCGAGGGTGTGAGGAAGATGGGCAGGGATCGGGAGTGAATGTTGGCGGAAAACGGGCGGGAGTGTGCTCGGAATGCATTGAAATTGCTTCGAGAGTGATCGGTTCCCACACAACAAGGATCGACGAGCGACAGGGGAAGTGTCGCGAAACAGCAGGAATCTCAATGGAATAGATCGATGCCGAAAGAATAGCGAAATGTTATTGGAATCGGAGGGATGTCGGAGGAACAAAAAGAATGTTGGGAGAACAGAAAGAATAGTGCAAGAAGAGAACAAATGACGGAAAAAGATAAAGAATGTCGAAAGAATATCGCGAATGTCGGAAGAATAAGAAGAATGTCGGAAGAATATAAAGAATGTAGGAAAAATATACAGAATGTCGAAAGAATATAAAGAATGTTGAAAGAATATAAGGAATGTCGAAAGAACAAAACGAATGACGGAAAAATACAAAGAATGTCGGAGGAATCCAAAGAACGCGGGGAGAGCAGGAGGAATATCGGACGGGTGTTGGCGAATCGGGAAGTGTCGGGGAGGCGGAGGGTTGTGAGGGCAGCAGGAGTTGTGTTGTAGGACAGGACTGAGGAACGGGAAATTTGGAAGGAACGCGTTGGAAACATCGGAGGGATGGACGGGTAAAATCAGCGGTATATGAAGGAGTCTATATGAAGGTTGTGGTTATCGGCGCCCAATGGGGTGATGAGGGGAAAGGTAAAATTGTGGATTACCTGGCGAAAGAAGCCCAGATAATCATCCGGTTTTCAGGAGGGGCCAATGCAGGGCATACCATTGTGATCGGGAATGAAGAGTACGCCCTGCACTTGATTCCCTCAGGGGTCCTTTATCCTGATAAAATAGTCATCCTCGGCGCGGGCATGGTGATTGATCCTGCGGCCCTTTTTACGGAACTGGCTATGCTGGAAGAACGGGGTATTGATACCACCGGCCGGGTTTTTATTGCGGATCGGGCCCATCTGGTCCTTCCCCGGTACATTAAGATCGACCGGGAGCGGGATAAAGCGCGAAAAAAGCCCATTGGTACCACCGGCCGGGGTATCGGTATCACCTATTCCATGAAAAGCGACCGGGAAGGAATCCGTATCGCTGACCTCGCCGGCGAAGACAAGCTGGATGAACTGGAAACCGAGGATAAGGAATTTCTTGCTCCCTATAGGGAAAAATTGCTGGATATGTCCATAGACCTTTCCGCCTACCTGGTCCATCGGAAGAACTCCCAGATCCTCTTTGAGGGCGCCCAGGGAACCCTCTTGGATCTGGATTTAGGGACCTATCCCTATGTGTCCAGCGGTATGTCCTGCGCCGCAGGAGCCGCGGTGGGAGGCTGTGTAGGTCCTCGTGCCCTGGATAAGGTCCTGGGGGTGTTCAAAGCCTATACCACCCGGGTGGGGAACGGTCCTTTCCCCAGTGAATTCGATTCGGATGCTGAAGATGGGCTGTGCCGTTTTATCCGGGATACGGGCCGGGAATATGGGGCTACCACGGGCAGGCCCCGGCGTTGCGGGTACCTAGACCTGGTGGCCCTCCGTTATGCCTGTCTCACCAACTCCATTGATTCTCTGGTGATAACCCACCTGGATGTATACGATACCTTAGAGGAGATCAAGGCCTGTATTGCTTACCGTATCGGCGACCGGCTCGTGGAACACTTTCCCGCGTCAATTGAGGCCCTCAGCCGTGCCAAGCCGGTCCTCCGTTCTTTTCCCGGTTGGAAGAAGTCCCTCTCCAATGCGCTGACTTACGAGGAATTCCCCCTTGCAGCTATGGAGTACATCGAGTTTATCGAGCGTTTCTGTGAGACCCCCATTGATATTGTCTCCGTAGGTTATGACCGCAAGGAAACCATCATCAGGAAAAGCCCCTGGACCCGTTCATAAACGGTACTGGGGCAACAGGTGTCAGACACCAAATCTAGGCGGGTTCGTTACCTTGGATAGTTCAATAGGCGGCTGCGGATCGAGTTTTAGTGCCAGACACCTGCGGAGTAAAGGCAATATGGATCGGGGTAATGAAGCTGTATATTTTGCTGGCGTACCGGGAGTACCTCGCTGTGGGTCAAGTTTAGCACCGCTGTCCAGGGAACCAGGGATATTGCTCATAGGGTGCTGCCGTGCTATGGTTAAAAAAGAACGCATGCAGCAAAAGGATGCTCATACGAGTGGGTTGTGTACAAACTGAAGTTTTGGAACAGCCTTGGCTGAAGCAGTACGAGGAGAACCATGGAGAAAATACTGATCCTTGATTTCGGGAGCCAGACCACCCAGCTTATAGGCCGTCGGATCCGGGACCTGGGGGTCTATACGGAAATCATCCCGGGGGATGCCCCGCTCACGGATACCCTGCTTGCGGGCGTCCGGGGCATCATCCTGTCCGGCTCCCCTGAGTCGGTATACATCCCTGAAGCTCCGGTTCCGGATTCCCGGATCTACACCTGTGGCATCCCGCTTTTAGGTATCTGTTACGGACTCCAGCGGATGACTGCGGATCTGGGGGGGCTTGTGGAGGCCCTTCCTCGACGGGAATACGGAAGTGCAGAGGTACAGGTCCGCTTACCCGGGGCAGGTGAACGCCTTACTGACCAGGCGTGGCGGTTTTTTGCCGGTTTCGACCGTGCCATCCCCCTGGCTCGTCTCATTGCGGAAAGCCCCGGGCCTTTTTCCATCCCCAGCACCCTTACCGTTACCGCCTGGATGAGTCACGGCGATACCCTCACCCGGCTTGCTCCGGGTTTCCGGGAATACGGGAGGAGCAGTACCGGTTTCCCTGCGGTGGTGATCCACCAGGGTGAGGAAACACGCCCGTGGTTTGGTCTCCAGTTTCATCCCGAGGTAAGCCACAGCGAACGGGGACAGGAGATCCTCGCGGCTTTTGTGTTTGGGGTGTGCACCTGCACTGCATCCTGGACCATGGAGCAGTACCTGGAACAGCTTAACCGAACCCTGGTAGAACAGATTGGTACGAGTCCGGTGCTGCTCCTTATTTCCGGCGGGGTTGACTCCACGGTGGCCGGAGCCTTGCTGCTCAAAAGCCTGGATCCTGAGCAAGTACACCTCATGTATATAGATACGGGGCTTATGCGGAAAGATGAAACGAAAACCGTGCAAACCGCCCTGGAGCGGCTCGGCGCCCGGCATGTACATATAGTCCATGGTGAAACCCCGTTCTTGTCTGCCCTCAAGGGTGTGGAGGACCCAGAGGCGAAACGTCAGGTTATTGGGGATCTTTTTATCACCCTCCAGGAACAGGAACTTACCCGGCTGGGATTGCCGGATGCGTGTTTTCTCGTTCAGGGTACCCTCTATACGGACCTTATCGAAAGCGGTAAGGGGGTCGGCAAAAAGGCGCACCTCATCAAGAGTCATCACAATGTAGGGACCCCCCTGGTGAAAGCCAAACGGGAAGCAGGCCGGATCATCGAGCCCCTGGATAAACTCTACAAGGACGAGGTTCGCCGGCTTGGTCGCCTCCTTGCCCTGGATGAGGAGCTTGTCTGTCGCCACCCTTTTCCCGGTCCGGGTCTTGCGGTCCGCATCCTGGGAGAAGTTACCCGGGAAAAGTGCGATATCCTCCGGGAGGCGGATGCCCTTTATATAGGGGAACTCAAAAAACGGCGATCCCCCAGGGGAGAACGGCTTTACGATGAGATATGGCAGGCCTTTGCGGTGCTCCTCCCAATCCGTTCCGTGGGGGTTGCCGGGGATGCCCGTAAATACGGTTGGGTCCTTTCCCTGCGGGCGGTGGTCAGTACCGACGGTATGACCGCCGATGTGTATCCCTTCCCCATCAAGGATCTGCTGGAGATTTCCACCCTGATTACCAATACGGTCAAGGACATAGGCCGGGTTACCTATGATGTATCCTCCAAGCCTCCGGCGACGATTGAGTGGGAGTAGCAGGAGGAGATAACCGACTACTCTACCGTAACGCTCTTGGCCAGGTTACGGGGTTTGTCCGGATCGTTTCCCCGCTGGACCGCACAGTAATAGGCAAAAAGCTGGGCAGGGATAATCGACAGGAGCGGTGAAAGGCTGTCTTCAATTTGAGGAATGGTAAACACCTCATCCGCCACCGCGTCAAAGGCGCTTTCCCCCTCCCAGGTGATAACCAGAGAGGCCGCCCCACGGGAGGTAACTTCCCGAATATTGGAGACGATTTTATCAAAGAGTTCCCGTTGGGTCGCCAAGGCAACTACCAGGGTGTTGGTATCCACCAGGGCAATGGGACCGTGCTTTAATTCACCCGCGGCAAAGGCTTCGGAATGGGTGTAGCTGATTTCCTTGAGTTTAAGCGCACATTCAAGGCTCACGGCATAGTCAAACTGCCGACCGATGAAAAATACCTTGTCCTTATTAAATTGCCGGGAAGCAAAACGCTGGATCAGTTCTTTTTGGTTCAGGATACGCGCCACTTTATCAGCCACCTCGCTGAGGGCCTGCAGATAGGGGCTTGCATCAGAAAGGCAACCCCGCAGGAGCCCGAGCTTAAGGGCCAGGAGGTAGAGGCACAGTAACTGGGTGGTGAAGGCTTTAGTGGAGGCTACGGCAATTTCCGGTCCTGCCCAGGTGTACAAGACCAGATCCGCTTCCCGGGAAAGGGTGGATCCCACCGCATTGGTAATGGCCAGAATACGGGCGCCCCCTTTCTTGGCAAGCCGCATTGCCGCAAGGGTGTCTGCGGTTTCCCCGGATTGGCTTATCACGATGAAGATATCCTGGGGATTAAACACCGGATTCCGGTACCGGTATTCAGAGGCAATATCCACTTCCACCGGAATCCGGGCAAAACGCTCAAAGGCGTACTTCCCCACCATAGCCGCATGCCATGCGGTTCCGCAGGCAGTAATCACGATCCGGGGAGCCTCGGCCCAACCGGCGTCGAGCTTGATTTCGTCAAAATTGATGTCCCAGCCTTGGGCTTCCAGGGTAAGACGGGGACGGAGGGTATCGGTAAAAGCCTTGGCCTGATCGTGGATCTCCTTGAGCATAAAATGGGCATACCCCCCTTTTTCCGCAGAGGCCAGATCCCAGTCCACATGGGAAGGGGCGCGGATGATCTTTTCACCCTGCTCGGTAAACAGATCCACATGATCCCGGTACAGGACCGCAACTTCCCGTTCTTCAAGGAAATACACCTCCCGGGTATAGGCGAGCAGGGCGGGAACATCTGATGCGATGAAATGCTCCCCCTCTCCCAGTCCCACAATAAGAGGGCTGTCTTTCCGGGCTGCAATGAGCCGGTCAGGAAAATCACAGGCAATCACCCCCAGGGCGTATGAACCTGCAAGCCGTGTCAGCGCGTGCTGTACCGCGTGTAACAGGATATCCCTGGTGCCGGGGATGTCTTTCTGGTACTGTTGATAATAATAATTGATAAGATGGGCAATCACTTCCGTGTCGGTATCGCTTTTGAATACCCCCCCACGGGCCTGGAGCCATGCTTTGATCTTGGCATAATTTTCGATAATACCGTTATGGACAATGGCGATGCGCCCTGAAACATCCGTATGGGGGTGGGAATTGATATCCGAAGGCTCCCCGTGGGTAGCCCAGCGGGTATGACCAATTCCTAAGGACCCTGCTATGGTTTCAGTAGCCAGCCGCGCTTCAAGCACTTGCAAGGGGCCTTTCATCTTCCGAACCAGCAATGCGTCTTCATGTAGCACCGCAATACCCGCAGAATCATAGCCCCGGTATTCCAGCTTTTTAAGGGCTTCCAAAAGTACCGGCGTAGCCTGCCGGTAGCCAATGTATCCGGTAATTCCACACATACTTTACCTTACACTTAAAAACTTTCGGCGTCTAGGGTCTACCAGATAAACCGTAAGGACCGCTAGATACGTATAAAACCGGCCGCAGGCTGGAACGGTCCGCCCCTTCCAAAGGTTTTCTTACCCCTCATGGATCCTGTTTAGCTCCTTGTGTATCCCACCACAGGGTGCTATAACTAGATGGACGATCCGGCTAAGAATACACAAAAACAGGAGGACATGGCATGCAAAGGCCGATGATTGGGGTGGTGCCCCTTTGGGATGAGTCCCGGAACAGCTTATGGATGCTGCCTGGATATATGGATGGTATAACCGGAGCCGGAGGATTGCCGCTTTTGCTACCCCTCACTACCGATGAAGCCGTGCTGAAGCAGATTGCGGGTATTTGTGCAGGGTTTCTGTTTACCGGAGGTCATGATCTTTCTCCCAGTCTTTATGGGGAAGCTCCGGCGTTTTGCGGCCCGGTTTGTGAAGTGCGGGATACCATGGAAAAGATCTTGTTCTCCCTTGCCGTATTGGAACAACATAAGAGCGCCTTAGGTATCTGCCGAGGCATACAGTTATTTAACGTGCTCCTCGGGGGAACCTTGTATCAAGATATTCCCGCCCAGTTTACAGAAAGCACCCTATCCCATCAGCCGCCGCCGCCTTATAATCGAGTGGCCCATCAGGTCAGGATTGAATCGGGAAGCCCCCTCCATGAGGTATTGGGAGTGGCAAGCCTTGGGGTTAATAGCTGTCACCATCAGGGTATTGCGAAACTCGCTCCTGAGCTTATCCCCATGGCCAGGGCAGAGGACGGCCTTATTGAAGGGGTCTGCATGAAAGACCAGCCCTTTGTATGGGCAGTGCAATGGCATCCTGAAATGGCCTTAGGCGAAGAAAACAGTCAGAAACTTTTCCGCGCCTTTGTGGCGGCATGCCTATAGATCCTGCCCAAGATACCGGGGATCCTGATTCCCTTCAAGGCATCGTTTCGGTATGATGAAGGGTATGAAGTATGCCCGTACTAGAAGCCCCCAGACCTTTGGGCAGGGGGCTATTTTTCTCTGTGCTATACTTTGGAGCACTTCAGGGCTCTGCATCAAACTCCTCCCCTGGCATCCGGTACTCATCGCAGGGGCCCGTAGTTTTATTGCCGCTTTTTTTCTGTGGGGGATGCGGGTCCTATTTAAGCGGAGAAGGGGCAAGACCACTCAGCTTCTGCCGGTTTTCGCCGCAGGACTGGCCTATGCCAGTACCATGATCGCCTTTGTGATTGCCAATAAACTCACTACCTCGGCTAACGCCATTCTATTACAGTACAGCGCCCCTCTGTGGGCAGCGATCATCGGCTGGGTTCTAATTAAAGAAAAGCTCTACTGGGAACACTGGGGCGCCCTAGTCCTGGTCATAGCGGGACTGTTCATATTTTTTAAGGATAGCTTAGGAGGTGGAACCTTAGCCGGAGACTGCATTGGGGTTCTTTCAGGCATATGCTTCGGCGCCAATTCAGTATGTATGCGGATGCAAAAAGAAGGAAACCCTGCGGATGCCATGCTCCTGTCCCATATCCTCTGCGCCGCCGTTGCCGTACCTTTTGCTTTTCTCTATACCCCGGCCTTTACTGCCGGGAGTATAGGAGCACTTCTCTTTATGGGAACCTTTCAAATCGGCGTGGCTTCCCTGCTGTTCGCCTATGGGATCAAACGGGTCAGCGCCATACAGGCCATGCTGACCGCAGTGGTTGAACCGGTACTTAATCCTCTTTGGGTACTGCTGGTAACAGGGGAGGGGCCTTCTCTTTCTGCGCTTCTGGGTGGCGGCTTAATCCTCAGTGCGGTCCTCATTTCATCTATCATGGGGAAGCAGCGGACCCTGAAAAAGTCCGTATCAGGATAAAGGCGTTCAATGGCGGATTGTATCAGGGCATCGGCATTTAAACAGGTAATTCTTTATATAGAAAAGAATTACATTCCGATGGGGTGCTTACCCAATAGTATCTAATTCCTTACTCCATAAGGAATAACAAAAATAAACGTCGTTGCCCTGATAACAGCTTGAAATAGGTGAAACAATATAGTATATTAAATTCAATCAAGAAGTGCGTTCTTTTAGATGATGATTCGGGGGTGTAGCTCAGTTGGCTAGAGCGTTTGAATGGCATTCAAAAGGTCAGGGGTTCAATTCCCCTCACCTCCAGGTTGATTTTGTCATGACGATCCGATACGCATGATTATCAGTGCCAGTAGAAGAACCGATATACCCGCTTATTATGCAGCATGGTTTTTTAATCGGATACGTGAAGGCTTTGTAGCCGTGCGGAATCCTTTCTATAGGCATCAGGTACGTAAGGTTTTCATCGCTCCTGAGAGGGTCGATGCTTTCGTATTCTGGACTAAGAACCCCAAACCCATGCTTAATCACCTGCACCTCATTAACGCATATCCCTACTATTTTCAATTTACCCTTAATGCCTATGCCCAGGATATCGAAACCAGGTTACCTGAAAAATTTGAACGGGTGGATACGTTTATATCCCTGGCAGAAAAGATAGGTCCCCACCGGGTTATATGGCGGTATGATCCCATATTGCTTAATGATACCTACCCTATGGCCTATCATATTGAACAATTTGGAATCCTAGCCCGTACATTACGAGGTTATACTAAAAAAGTAAGCTTCAGTTTTATAGATTTTTATAAAAAAAGGGCTGATAAAGACATAAATATCGATATAAAGCAGGAAGAAAAAGTCCTTATGGCTCAATATCTCGCTAAAATCGCTCAAGAACAGGGTCTTTTTATAGAAACCTGTGCGGAAACTATGGATCTGTCCCAATACGGTATCTCCCACGGCCGCTGTATAGATGATAGGCTTATATCCCAACTCAGCGGCCATCCATTGGATGTTACAAAAGATAAAAATCAGCGGCTTGCTTGCGGGTGCGTTGAAAGTCTTGATATTGGGGTATATAATACCTGCTTAAACGGATGTGTCTACTGTTATGCTAATCACCATCCTGCCGGTGTAGAGCACCATGCGCAACAGCATAATCCCCTATCCCCGCTTATGATTGGGGAATATGCCCAAGATGATAGTAGTAAAGAAAAGGGCCTTAAGCGTCATACGCGCGTGCAAAATGAGTTATTTTAAAAGGTCCTGCCCCCGCTAGATTTATCTCGTTTTATATTGACAAAACTTCTTGGCGGCGATATGGTAGAGTAGTAGTCGAAGATGCAATGAATAGATTCATAATTACAAAAAGGGTCGTTCGGCGACCCTTTTTGTATGGGATCGTGCTTCCGAGTTGCAGGAGGACCTTGATTCATGATGATGTAAGGCTGCTTAAGGAGATGATCCGATGCGGTTCACGCCCAGGGAAGGGGACCCCTTATTTGATTTGATTAAACCGGTGGTGCAGGGCTTGGGAATGGCCCTGGTGGATGTATCGGTGTCACGTCATAAAGGAAGCGTACAGGTCAGGACGGTGATCTATAAGGCGGGGACCGTGGGAGTGGATGATTGTTCCCAGGTCCATCGAGCCTTACTGCCCCGGCTGGAATTGGCCTTTCCCGGTCAAGATCTCGCGGTAGAGGTGTCTTCTCCAGGGATCGAGCGGGTTATTAAGGATGGATCCGAATTGGTACATTATATTGGACGGGGCATAAAATGCTTCAGAAGGGATATTTCCGATTGGTCTGCGGGCCTGCTTAAAGCCGCCGATGAGACCCATCTGGTGCTTCAAGGGAAAGATGGAATGATCGAGTTAGTATATGAGGATATCGCTAAGGCAAAATTAGATTATTCACAGGAGGTTTAGGCTTGTGGCAATAGATATATCGGAAGTAATCCACCAGCTTATTCAAGACCGGGGTATGTCGGAAGAACTCATACTCAGGACCATCGAAAATACCATCCTTGCGGCGTATAAACGCCGGTATGGGAATGCAGATAACGCCATTGTTCGGATAAGCGAGGAGCGGGAAGTCTCGGTATATGCGAAAAAGAAGATTGTTGACGGGGTGTACGATCCGGTTTCAGAGATGGATTTGGAAGAAGCCAAGGTATTGAATCCTGAAGCGGATATAGGGGACGAGATCCTCATTGACGTAGATCCCAAGGGATTCGACCGGATTTCGGTTCAAAGCGCCAAACAGACCGCTCATCAATCCATTCGAGAAATCCAGAAAGACAGCCTGTATTCCGAATATAAGAACAAGGTAGGGGAGATCATCATCGGGTATTATCAGCGGGAACGGAACGGTACGATCTATGTGGACCTGGGAAAACTTGAAGGCATCCTCCCCAAAAAGTACCAGTCTCCCCGGGAGACCTACCATATCAATGATCGGATCAAAGCCCTGATTATCGAAGTAAATAAGACCCCCGCAGGGCTTCAGGTGGTCCTCTCCCGGACCCATACGGATTTTGTCAGGGCGATTTTTGAGCTTGAGGTGCCTGAAATATACGATAAGACCGTGGAAATCCATAAGCTCGTCCGGGAACCGGGGTACCGGACCAAACTCGCGGTCTATTCCAACCGGGATGATGTGGATCCTGTGGGGGCCTGTGTGGGTCTCAAAGGGGTGCGGATTCAATCGATCATTAAGGAACTGGAAGGGGAAAAAATTGATATCCTCAAGTACGATCCGGATCCCCGGCGTTTCATCAAAAATGCCCTTTCTCCGGCAGAGGTTCGGGATGTGATTATCCTGGATGAGGGGAAACATCAGGCCCTGGCCGTGGTGAGTGAGTCCCAGCTCTCCCTGGCCATAGGCAAGCAGGGGCTGAATGTGCGCCTGGCGAATCGGCTGGTGGACTGGAATATCGACGTGAAAACCGATGCCCAGTTTGAGGAAATGGATATTGCCGCCGAATCCCGGCGGGCAGTTTCCGAGTTGTTTGGAGATGCCGAAGGGTATGGAGAGGAGCTTTCCCGGATTTCTGAACTTCCCGGAGTGGATACCCTGGTAGTTCAGGCGCTTCAAGAAAAGGATATTGATTTTATAGAAGATTTTCTTGCCCTTTCCCAAGAAGAACTGTTGGGACTCAAGGTTATCACCGCAGAACAGCTTGAAGCCTTACATAAGTTAATTGAAGAGAATGTGGAAATTGTCGAAGAAGACGATGAGAAGGGCTCCCTCCCCGAAGAGGCGCTTAGCGGGGCCGGGAACGTCTCTGAGGATGAGCAGGTCCTTCATGAGGAGCTATCCCCAGAGCTTGAAACCTATGAATGTCCTGAATGCGGCGCTCCTATAACCGTGGACATGACCAGTTGTCCGAATTGCGGCATTGGGTTAAGCTTTGAATATGAAGATGAATAACCGGTTTTAGTTAAAGATCGGATATTATAATTAAGGTGGATTATGGCTGAGGAATTAAATAGTACCCAGAAACCAAAGGCAGAACTCATTAAACGGGTGTTTAATGAGCCTGAATCTTCAGATAGAGAGGTAAAACATACCCCTGCTTCGGGCCGCAAGAAGCTGGTCGTCAAGAAGAAGGCCTCCGCTCCTTCGATTCCTCACCCGGGACCAAGTACTCCGGTTAAGAAACCCCAACCGAAGGTCGTGGTTGCCAGGGAAGCGGTTCCTGAGGAAGCAGGGGTTCCTGATGCGTCCCAAAATACACCCAGAGAAGCCTCCGCGCAGGTCTTGGAAAAGGGTGCATTCCCCGTGCCTCCAGCCATACCTTCTAACATCCCCCGGGAATCAGGGTCTATACCGGTATCGGGTAAGGGGACGGCTCCCAAAGATGTCAAACCCCGAGAACAAAACCGTCCTGCCTTGTCTCGAAATGTGGTCAGTTCTTGGCCGCCTACTCAGCGGCCTGCGGCGGCGGCAGGCAGAGTGGGAGGCAAACTCGTCGGACCCAGGTATCCACGGGAAGATACGCAGAACCGTTCCGGCCAATCTTCCCTTCGTCAAAGACCGGCAGGTACACCTGGCCGGATGGGAGGGAAGCCGATGGGACCGCGAAATACCGAGGCCGGTCAGTCCAACAACCGCTTCGGTGTTCCGGGCGGTCCCCGTCCCAATGGGAGAGCCCCGGGCGGCCAGCGGCCCCGAGGACCCGGTAGACCAGGTTTGCCCCAGGGAGGCCCCCCCCGGCCAGGCGGGTTTGGACCGCGACCGGGGATGCCTAGATTAGGCGGCCCTCCTCGACCAGGGGTGGGGGCTTCTCCTCAGAACCCTTCGGTAGTTGAAAACAAGGGACCGGTTAAAAAAACCTTCAAATCCAAGAAACCGATGTATATCCGTCGGGAGAAAGAGTTGGAAATGGAGGAAAAGCTCCTCCAGACGAAAAAGAAGATAGCCTATACCGCGAATCCGGTGCCCAAATCCATTGATATCATGGAAGTGGTATCGGTTTCTGAGTTGGCCCGTAAGATGAACCTCAAGGCTTCGGATTTGATTCAGAAACTCATGAGTATGGGGATGCTGGTTACCATCAACCAGCAGATCGATGCGGAAACCGCTACCCTCCTCGCGGCGGAATTCGGGGCGGATGTCAGGATCATCAGCCTCTATGATGAGACCTTGATCGAAACCGAGATGGATGATGAGCTTTCCATGGATCCCCGTCCGCCGGTAGTTACGGTCATGGGGCATGTGGATCACGGCAAGACCAAGCTCTTGGATGCGATTCGCCGTGCGGATGTGGTTTCCGGGGAATTCGGCGGCATTACCCAGCACATCGGTGCCTATACGGTGGATACCCTCCACGGACGGATCACCTTCCTAGACACCCCAGGGCACGAGGCTTTTACCCGTATGCGGGCCCGGGGCGCCCAGGTAACGGACATTGTGGTTCTGGTGGTTGCAGCGGATGACGGGGTCATGCCCCAAACCGTGGAAGCCATTAACCACGCCAAAGAAGCGGATGTTCCCATTATCGTGGGGATCAATAAAATCGATAAACCCGAGGCCAATCCGGATCGGGTAAAGAGTCAGCTTTCTGAATTGGGGCTTCAGCCGGAAGAGTGGGGCGGTCAAACCATGTTTGTGGAAGTTTCCGCATTGCGAAAGGAAGGGATCGATAGGCTCATTGATGCCATACTGCTGGAAGCGGAAATCCTGGACCTCAAGGCCAATTACAACCGAGCCGCGGAAGGCAAGATTCTGGAATCCCGTATTGATCATGGCCGGGGTATAGTGGCCACGGTCATCATAGAAAAGGGAACCCTGAAAATCGGAGATTCCTTTGTAGCGGGGATTTGGCCGGGGAAGGTGCGGGCCCTCTTTAACGACAAGGGAGAAAAGGTTGAAGTGGCGACCCCCTCCATGCCCATAGAAGTGCTTGGTTTTGAGGGTATTCCCAATGCAGGAGATCCCCTGCAAGTAGTGGAAGAGGAAAAGCAGGCCCGGAGTATTTCGGGGAAACGGCAGGAACTTAAACGCTTTGAAGACGCAAAGAACGTCAAAAAGATCACCTTGGACAATCTGTATGATACCATCAGCGATGGGGCGATTCAGGAACTCAAGGTAATCATCAAGGCGGATGTGCAAGGTTCTGCGGAAGCCCTGCGTTCAAGCCTGGAAAAACTGTCCACCAAGGAAGTACGACTCAATGTGATTCAGGCCCTTCCCGGTGCCATCAATGAAGGGGATGTGGACTTGGCTATTGCTTCCAACGCCATCATCATCGGGTTTAATGTGCGGCCGGTTCCCAAGGCAAAGCTCTTAGCGGATCAGGAAAAGGTGGACATCCGGAAGTACAACATCATCTACAAGGCGGTGGAGGAGATCCAGCAGGCTATGGAGGGCATGCTCAAACCCGATACCAAGGAGGAGGTGATCGCCACCGTGGAGGTTCGAGATACCTTCAAGACCCCGAAATTCGGCACCATTGCCGGTTGTTATGTCTTGACCGGGACGGTCAAGCGGAACGCCAGCGTTCATATCATCCGGGATGCTATCGTGATTTACACCGGTAAGATCGCTTCCCTGCGCCGATTTAAGGATGATGTGCGGGAAGTTGCCGCAGGTTATGAATTTGGTATGGGGATTGAGGGTTTTGACAACATCCAGGTGCAGGATCAGTTTGAAGTTTTTGAGATGGTTGAAGTTGCCCGGAAATTGAGTTAGGCAGGGACCTTTTAAAAAAGTACCCATGAAGTTTTCTCCGGACACCGGCGGCGGTAAACTGTCAGGGTATCGTAGTTTTTCGCCTGTTCTTCCTTGAAACCAAGGCATACACTCCATCCCCAATGTTTTTATTGTCATTATCCCAGGGTATGTTGTTTTTATTTAAATTTTTTGCAGTTTTCTTGACATTTCCGTACATAGGTGTAGGTTATTAAGTATTACAGGCGTTTCCTGTAGAGCTATTTTTATAAGGAGCTGGAAGGTGAAGATGACGAAAAGATTTTTTACTGGTTTAACGGGGCTGTTCCTGTTAAGTATGCTAGCGCTGATGGGGTGCCAAGATCCGGTCAGTGATTCTACCGTAACCGAGACTGTTCCTGCCATTAACGGGCCGGTGGGTCTAAATGGAAAGAAACTGGAAGACGGGGTGTTACTGTACTGGGAGACGGTCCCCGATGCGAGTGGGTATCAGGTATACCGGCATAACGACGCTACGGGGGAAGAGAAGGCCCTGACTGAGGAGAAGCAAACGGTTCATTGGTATTTGGATATGGTGAACTGGGATAATCCCCTGACTGCGGGAACCTATACCTATAAAGTGGTGGCGTTAAGCGGCTTTTCCGGCAATCGGGCCGCGGAGGGGGTGGTTTTTAACGGGATATCACCTATACGGTAACCTTTGAGGCCGGGGACATTCCTGCACGGGACGCTGCTTCTTTGGCATGGATAAAGGTGGATGATCCCACGGTGGAAGACGGCCCTGCGGGCAAACGGGTAGTTCTGACAACTACGGCCAATCTGCAGTATAAGGTGAAGGTTGCCCTGGGTGAAGCGGTCGATGGAGACGTTTTTTCTACTATGATGGCGTTGGTACTCTAATACCTTCCGGAAGCTATCCTTTCGGCGATCTTAAATACGTAAACCTTCCCGAAATAGAGGGAAAAAGCACGGTGGAAATCACCGCAAGCTACTACAAGGGTTATTACCCCCAAACTGCGGTCAAACGGACGGTAGTAAGCCAGGATGCGGGTCTTACGGAGCCTGAAAGTTTTTCGGCCACGAGATCAGGCGATACGAATGAGTATGTGGACTTTACATGGAACCATGATCCTCAGGCAAGCGGATATACCATCTATAAGGCAGAGATAGACAATTATTCCGCAAACGCTTACCCCCCCCCTATAGTCATATCCTCGTAGGCTAAGGTTACTTTAGCCGCTCAAGCGCAAACAGACATTGATACCTGGGGAGCCCGGGAAGCGGATCCGGAGGGAGTAAACAAGAACTACCTCTATCTCCTGGTTGCAGAAGTAGGGACTAAAAAGTATCCTCCCGCTGAAGCTTACATCCAGGGCGACTCTTTTACTGGCTCATCTTTCAACATCACAACCCTGATTAACTATGACGAGCCCTTGCAGGTTCAGCTTACCTGGAATGCGGATCCTACGTTAACCTACGAGGTTTCCCAGGCGGAAGCGGTATGGCCCAAGGGAGCTACCAGTTATAGCTTAGAGAACGTGGTTTCCCTATGCGCTTTCTCCACTCCGGTAGCGGTGCCGGCCGCCAACTATGCACAGGGCAAAGCGGTTTACATTGATACGGGTTTAACGGTTAGAAAGTCCTATATCTACAAAGTGGTGCCGATCCAAAATGGGGTCAAGGGTAATCCAAGTTACAAGGGCCTGAACGAGGGCGCCTATTCCACCCTGAGCTATCCTTCGGCGGTGTCAGACACCTCTTACTACGGTGTCGGGATTTTTATCTGGGAGAACCCTCCTAATGGGAAGAGATACTGGGCGGACAACCCGGTAATTAAGGTATACCGCAGGCAGTCGAGTAATCCTCAGACTCCCTATGTATATCTAACCGGAAAGGACATCACTGCTGCTGACTTTACCAAGGCGCTTGAGGAGAAAAATGGTTATTAGTATAGGGGATCATTTAAAATAGGAATTGCACGGGAAGCCCTAAAAACCCCATAAGTCTATATGTTACAAAGAAATGTTGAGAGAAAATTCCGGTTTTGAGTGAAAATTAAAATGCGAA
>JAIRNP010000175.1 GCA_031258005.1 Treponema sp. | reverse complement strand
TTATCAGGCAGTACCTGCCCAAAAAGACATCGTTTGATAATTTGACCCAAAGGCAGCTTGACAGGATTACGGCTAAAATCAATAATCGTCCTCGTAAGGCTTTAGGCTATCGGACGCCTAACGAGGTCTTTTCAGAACAAAAATTTGCACTTCAGATTTGAACTGGCGAATGAAAATATCACGACCTTGAAGTTTGTATTTGACGAAGTAAGCAGCCCGGATGATGCAGTAACCAATGACCCAACCGTACTCAAGGGGTATACCACCGATGTTAGCCGATGGATCCAATCAATGAGCCTTGATGAGGTTCGGATCAATGTTATCGGCTATGTGGGGTATGCGAATGAAGCCGAAAATGGATCCGGTGAGAGCCGAGAACCCCCCCTGGCGAGTTTTCAGTATAACAAGAAACAATTTTATAAGTCAAAAAACTATGACCCAAGTAAGCGGGTCTATATTATAAAACATGGAGATGGCACAAAGTATTCCAAGATACAAACAACCGAGTATGAAAGTAATACTTCAGAGAAATCAGATACCTATTGTGTCAAATACACAAATTTCTGATCTCCCTCAATAGACTCATTATTCCTGATATGGTAGCCATGTCAGGAATTCCAAACAAGAACCAATGACAACCACCTGGTGTATACCGGCAAATACCATTAGCCTCTCCTTATCAAGCTATATCGTCCCGTCTACCGGACAGTAGGGTAAATCGAATTGCAGGGTATCCGGGTATTTAATACCTGCACCGGTATTCAACAGAACCGCGGTTTCCCCGGCCTTGAGCCAGTCGGCATCCCGCAGCTTTTTTAGGCCCGCGAGGCCCGCGGCTCCTTCAGGACAGACAAAGGCCCCTTCCAGGGAGGCCAATTCCAGGAGCGCGTCTATAATCTCCTTTTCACTCACCGCAACGGCACAGCCCTCAGTCTGATAGACCGCTTCCAAGATAAGAAAATCCCCCAGGGCCTTGGGGACATTGATACCAAAGGCAATGGTTTGGGCATAGGGGAACAGCTCGCTCTCCTTCGCTTTTTTCTGGTAAGCTTCCACAATAGGAGCACAGCCTTCGGCCTGAACCGCTACGAGCCGGGGCAGCTTGTCCCCGATCCAGCCCAAGCAGCGCATTTCTTGCAGGGCTTTGTAAATTCCAATAATCCCGACGCCGCCTCCCGTAGGGTAGGCGATAACATCCGGGACCTGCCAATCTAATTGTTCTGCGATTTCGTAGCCCATGGTTTTTTTACCTTCAATACGGTAAGGCTCCTTTAAAGTACTGACATCGTACCAGCCGTGGGCCGGGATGGACCGGGCCAGGATTTTTCCGCAGTCGCTGATAAGCCCCCGGACCAGATGAACCTGGGCTCCTGCGGCCACGCTTTCATTCCGGGTGATGCGGGGCGCATCTTCGGGCATAAGAATATGCGCGGATATACCGGCCCGGGCAGCGTAAACAGCCCAGGCCGCCCCGGCGTTACCATTGGTAGGCATGGCCACATCCCGAACCCCCAGTTCCTTGGCCTTGGATACCCCCACCGCCGCGCCTCGGGCTTTGAAGGTTCCCGTGGGAATAATGCCCTCATCTTTCATATACCATTTCCCCAAGGCGTATTTTTTGGCGATGCTCAAAAGGGGCGTGAGAGGGGTAAACCCTTCTCCCAGGGAAAGGATATTCCGGTCATCCAAAACCGGCAGCAGTTCCTGGTAGCGCCACAGCGTAGCCGAGCGGTTTTTGAGGGCCCCTGGATCCACGATTTGGGCTGCCCGCTCCAGATCATACTCCACAAGGAGCGGGGAGCCGCATTGACAGAGGTGCTGGATCTCCCGGTGATCGTAACATTTCTTGCATTTCGGGCACACAAGAGCGGTAATACAACTCTGGGTATTCATGGGTTCTTATCATAGCGGTGTTTTGGAGAAAGGTCAACGCACCCCATTGCCTCATAATTAATCTAATCCCAAAAAAGGAATAGACTTGTTCAAAAACTGAAGTTATTGAACAAGTCCAATGCCTCAACTTACTTCATAACTAATACTCAAGAAGCATCTAAAATATGACGAAAAGTATATAGTATCGGGTCTTTTTCAAAACAGAAGGTTTTGAAAAGGCCTGGGAAAAACCGGTCAAAGGACTAGTTTTTTCTATCCAATTAAGCCGGTTTCAAAACTCGATTAAGGGGGAAACTTTGTTCCCGTTGAAACTGGTTCTCGAAAAAGCGGTTTAGCGTCCGTTTTTTCACTTAAAACTAAGGTGGCTGTTTCAAAAGGTGAGGTTTTGAAACAGCCACAATTTAGAGCTGCTTTTTCACAATCTGCCATTTTGAAAAAGCCTCATGTAAGAAAAAACAAAACGATTAGATTACTAGAGGAGCAATGGTATGAAAAAACCGTCGAAATTAGCCCTTATATGTGTATGGGGTATCTTCATATCCCTCACCCTTGAAGCGCAAACCAGGCCGACTCTCACGATCCTGCCTTTTACCGGTATGATTGGGGGAGATGAGGAAATCATTACCCTGCTCTTTGCGAATCAGGGGGATTTGCGTACCGCCTTTGCGGTGATACCTTGTACCAGCAATTTTACGCGTATTACCGAAGAGACCGTCTTTCCTGCTTCGGCAAAAAGTCAGGAGGATATTATTAGGGCAGTACAGAACCAGCTTAATGCGGACTTTACCGTGCTAGTACGCACTGAAAAGATAGGAACCGTGAATCTTGCCATTATCTCCCTGGTAGAGGTGAAAACCCTTCGTCATGTAGACGGAGCCTATCGGTACTATCGCAGTCTCAGCGAGTTTCGTTCTTTTGTACCGGATATAGCTGCCGCGTTTATCCAGGCTGCCCAAGGATTTTCGGATCAACAACCGCCCAAGCTAACGATTTTGCCCTTTTATACCCCGGTACAGGGAGTACAACCCAGGGAAGTGGATATATTAGTACAACTGCTCACGATTGAATTGTCCAACAGCCGTACCTATACGGTACTGCCCTGGGCCTTACGGATTGAAACCTTGATCCGGGACTTAACCATTCCTTATTTTGGCATCATTGATCCTGACCGCATCAAAACCATTGGTATCATAACCCATATCCCCTATGTCCTTACGGGAGATGTGCTTAACCTGGGAAACACCAAACTGTTCATGGCTTCTATTGTAGATACGGAAGATGCAAACCTGGTCGGCGGAGGAGACGTAGAATATCAGGTCCTAGGTGAGGATTTACCTGTAGCCGAAGTCTTAGCATCCCTAACCGGAACCTCCTTTCAGGCAGCGGATTCTCCGGAAACCCCAGAACCGATACAAGAAGCAGCCCCGGTAGAACAAGAACAGACGGTTCCCTCGGAACAATGGGTCCGCATATCCGAAGGAGTTGTCTTATTGGGAAGCCCCTTGTCAGAAATTGGCCGGGATAAAGATGAAATATCTCATTGGGTCAGACTACCATCAAGTTTTTATATGGGGAAATATGAGGTAAGCCAGCAGGAATATAGGGCTGTGATGGAGACTAATCCCAGTTATTTCAAAGGGGATACTTTCCCGGTAGAGCGGGTAACCTGGTTTGACGCGGTACGGTACTGCAATATCCGGAGTATCCAAGAAGGGTTACATCCTGCATATACTATTAATGGAGAGACCGTAACCTGGAACCAAAAGGCCAATGGGTACCGTTTACCCACGGAAGCGGAATGGGAATATGCCTGTCGAGCAGGCACTATCACCGCCTTTAATGTGGGGGATACCATAAACTCGACTTTGAGTAACTATGATGGAACCTATACCTATGCCAACAGTTCTTTGGGAATATACCGGCAACGGACAACCGCTGTAGGGAGTTTTCCTCCGAATCCGTGGGGCCTCTATGATATGCACGGAAATGTGTATGAATGGTGCTGGGACGGGTATGCAGCCTATGGTTCCACCGATTGGGTTCCAAACCGCCGGATAGTCCGGGGAGGGAGTTGGTACAGTGCTCCCCAATACCTGCGTTCCGCTAACCGGGTCCGCATGACCCCCTATACCAAAACCAGTTACTTGGGATTCCGGGTAGTACGGACCGCTGAATAAGGGGAAGCGGTGTATTATTCCTGTCTCCATACTCATTCCACATTCTGTGACGGCCAGGATAGTATTGAAAATCTGTGCCGTAGGGCCTATGAAAAGGGTTTAGTGTCTATTGGGTTCAGCTCCCATGCACCGATATACCGTAAAACCGGGTTCCGTACGGATTGGCATATTCAAGAAGATCGTTTAGAGGCCTACTTGGATACGGTGAGAAGGGTTCGCCGGCAGTGGGAAGGGAAGATTCGGGTCTTTCTCGGTCTGGAAATTGATTATATCCCCGACCTCATGGGACCAGGAGACCTAGACTATCACGACCTGGGTTTGGATTATCGTATCGGATCCGTGCATTATGTGATTCCCCCGCAAGGAGCCCCTTTTGCCGTGGATGATAGCCCTGAAGTAGTGGAAAAAGGCATCCGGGAAGGGTTTGCCCATGATCCGGAAGCCTTAATGGAAGCCTATTGGGACACCATGGAAGGGATGATCCATGCCGGCGGTTTTGATATCCTGGGACATACGGATTTGATCAAGAAAAACAACTCCCCGGATCAGCGCAAAAAGTGGTTTTCTTTGGAAAGTCCTGCGTATCAGCGCCGCATGCAGGGCATTGCCGATACTATTGGGGCTTCCTCATTGGTGGTAGAGGTGAATACCGGGGGGCTTAACCGGTATAAACTCCCGGATACTTACCCTTCCTGTGCCCTGCTGCAACGCTTACAGGTAAAACAAGTACCGGTTATCATTACGGCGGATGCTCATAGAGCAGAAGATCTGGACGGTCATTATGAGGAAGCCCGGCAGACCCTGCTTCAGGCGGGGTACACCCATGCGGTTTTATTTGAAGGAAAGAAAAATGGGGTACCTCAATGGAAGGAAGCACCTTTAGCGGAAAGTCCCCGTGGGAGGTTCACCCCAGCACGAGTGTGAGGCTCTTACCAGGCCAGGGGTGAGGTTCACCCCTCCTGGGGGTGGACGCTTAAGATCCCGCAGGGGGCTTGGCTGGGAAACAACCAGAGGGAAGCCGTAAGGGATAGTAGGAGGCTCGTTGAGCAGGTGCTGGGTAGTGGAAAAGCGGGTGATTACTTGGAGGGTATACGAGCCGGGGCTCAGGGGGAACCCGGAAAATGAGCTTCTTAGGGGTATTTTCCGTGAGTTTGTGGGTAACCCGGATTTCCGTTGGCGTCCATACAGAAGACCCTTAAACCCGCCTTGTCTTCCGGGGCTATCCTGAGTTTGTCCCCGCTTAGGATGATGTCTTCATCCGGTGTTATGGTGCCGGCGGCAGGGCCGGCGGCCCTGCCGTCTCCCAAGACTTCAACCCCCAGGGTTTCCATGAGGGAGCGCATCTCCGGGCTGGGGTTTAAATCCAGGGTGATCTTATGGAGGGCCGGATCAAAGCTGTGGTTTACGCCGACCCAGGAACCTATGGAACAAACCCTGGGGGACTGTTTATTCCCAGCCTCCGGCCGAACCAGATTTACTGCTGTCCAGGTTTACCCCCGGACCTGCGGCGGTGTTACGCGTTTTACTACCAGAGCTTACATACGCCACCTTTCCGTAGGTTGCCGAATTAGCGGCATCTATGGTGGAGATGTCCCGCTTGATGAAGGTTCCGTTGTTCCCCACATATACGCCGCCACCGTAGGAGGAGGCCGTATTGCCGTTTATCTCTCCTCCTTCCATCGTAAAGGTTCCGTTGCTCACATACACGCCGCCGCCGTAGGAGGAGGAAGCCGTATTACCGCTTATCTTTCCTCCTTCCATCGTAAAAATTCCGTTATTGCTGATCCTAACCGCACTGTTTTTCGCGTTGCTTATCCTGGAACCAGCCCTCATAAGGAGGGACCCTCCATCGACAGACACCGCCGTTTTATCGTTGCCGTTTAAGAAAAGGTTGTTTTCTAATACCAAGGTAATGTCTGCGGGAACGGTAAAAAGGGCGGCGTTTCCCGTATTGGTGATGGTCCGGATAAATCCCTTTCCTTCTAGGTGGATGGTTTTTTTCGCGTTGCCCATAAAGGCAACACTCCCGGCGCTTACGTTGTTGGAGAGGATTATGGTGTAGGTCGTAGTTTCTAAAGAAGCGTTGATAGCATCTATAGCCTCGGTGAATGTTTGAGCAGAAGAGACATTCCAAAAAGCGATATCAACCAAGGCGCTCATGGCGGAACCCCCGGAGTTTACCGATTCTACCCACACATAATAGACGCCATTAGTCAACCCGCTTATGGTCGCGGTGGTTCCGGTAATACCCGATTGGGCCGGCGTTTCCGGCGGGGTTTCGCCGGTACTGTAATACAGGTTGTAGGAGCTTGCCGGGGATACGGCATCCCACTTTACGATTATGCCGCCGTCCCCGGCTTCCAACAGGATGTTGTCGGGAGCCGGCAAGGTGAGGGTTATGGTTTTTGCCTCGCTCATGGCGGAACCCCCGGAGTTTACCGATTCTACCCACACATAATAGGATGTGTCATTGGTCAACCCGCTTATGGTCGCGGTGGTTCCGGTAATACCCGATTGGGCCGGCGTTTCCGGCAGGGTTTCGCCGGTACTGTAATACACGTTATAGGAGTTTGCCAGGGCTGCGGCATCCCAGGTTACGGTTATGCTGCCGTCTCCGGCTTCCAATAGGATGTTGTCGGGAGCCGACAGGGTGAGGGTTATGGTCTTTGCCTCGCTCATGGTGGAGCCTCCGGAGTTTACCGATTCCACCCACACATAATAGACGGTGTTATTGGTCAACTCCCTTATAGTCGCGATGCTTCCGGTAATACCCGATTGGGCCGGCGTTTCCAGCGGGGTTTCGCCGGTACTGTAATACAGGCTGTACGAGCTTGCCAGGGGTACTGCGTCCCAGGTTACGGTTATGCTGCCGTCCCCGGCCTCTAAGGTAATGTTTTGGGGCGCCGGAAGCAGGGGCTTTTTACTGATCAGGGTAAGGAGGGTTCCATCGTATTTAAAAGTATAAATCGTACTCCGGACAAACTCCCGGATCCCGTCGGGAAAGGGAAGGGGGCTGCTGGCGTTCCGCATAAAACTATAGGCCCCCGCGTCTTGGGGTTCAATCTGGTAGGCCCCGGACTCACTAGGCATGAGGATAGCCGAAGCCTTACCCAGGGGAGTCAACTCATAGGGCCCCTGGAGGAAGGCCAGGGAATAGATGCTGGTATTTTCTATTTTGATATAGGCAAAATCGGTTTCAATGGCTTCCAGCGGGGGGATGTATACCGTATTGACCTTTTTTTCATCCACCCGCGCCGTAACGGCCGGTCCATACTGAGTGATGGGGATCCCATCAATATCCAGGAAAAATACCGGATAAAAGGCGACTCCCTTCGGATTCGGAGAGGCTTCAATTTTTACGCTTCCCTTGGCAGGTGCCTCGGCAACCCGGTTAAGGTGGGAGGAATCCTGGTAGATCTGCACGGGAAAGGCTTCCTGGTTTTGGAACTCAATATAGGTCTTGTCATCTTGTGGGGGTGTTTCGTTGGGCGTTCCATTCGGCGTATTAGGGGCCTGATTGTTCGGGGGATCATCCTCAACCTCATGGGGACAGCTTATAACGATCAAAGACAACACGGATAGAACCGCGAAGATCCCTTTCCTCATACCCATACCTCCTATAAAGGGGGAAGGCTTTTTACACGCCTTCCCCGGGCAGATCGGTTTTAGTTATAATATTTGCTTGCCTCAACCTCGGTGACCGTGATCGCCGAGGCATCCTCCGTATTGGGGATGGTAATTTCGTAGATCATGTTCGCCTCCATAGGCATATCCACCGGAACATACTTGTTCAGTTCCCAGGCCAGGGCGTAGAAATTGATATTGTTGGTGTTGTCTGCGATCTCAAATCCGCTTACCAACTGAGTTTCTCCCCCGGCAATCACAAAATCATCCGCCCCCGCCCCGCCGTTGGTCTTTTGCTGATTCACATAATACACCCGGACCGATTTGGAACTGTTGTTTTTCACCATCACCGCAGGCTTAATATTGTTGGTAGGCACGGTAGTTGCATAGATCGTGGTGGAATAGACCGTATTCTTGTCGTCTACCTTGGCGGTATTTGCCTGGGAACGATCCGTCGTCTCCACCAGCGCCACGGTTTTCCCGTTGTACTTCAATTCCTTGGAAAAGTAGACATAGTAATCATAGGGGGTGTTCAGGTTGATGGGGATGGAAACCCGCTCCGCGTTCGGCGCAATGACCGCGTAGTTCTGGCTCATATCCGATTTCTTGATCTGCACCCAAAAGCTGGTCTTATTGTTGAAGACCCAGGTGCCGCTGCCGTAGGTGTTGGAGGGAGAGACCGTTACCGCATAGGCCTGGGTATTGGAGTAATAGGTAAGGACATTGAACTGAGCGGCTTGGTTTTTCCGTTCTTCATAGTTCTCTTTGTCCACCGCCAGGATGGTGTAGAACTTCTCTTCCGGCAGTTTCACCTGAACCGAACTTAAAGGCCCCACCGTACCGATATAATTCTCTTTTTCCAGGGTTCCGTTAAAGAGCAGAGTGCTGCTGTTTATGGAATTGCTTATTTTCAATAGCCCCTGATCGTCAGCCCTGCCTATGGGATATTTGTAAAATCCCTGGTATAGGTTGTTATCATCGTTCTCGGAGTTCCACACCGCGGTAAACACCGCGTTCCCATTAACCGTAAAACCCGCGCCTGCTTGATAGCTTGTTCCGGCTTCGGTTTTCCAGCCCCCGAAGATTTTCCCTTCCAGCGGGCTCATACCCCCTTGATTCGGCAGGATGATGACCGCTCCGGCTTCCACGGTCTTGGTTTCAGGCGCAGTACCGCTTCCGTCTCCCGGGCTGAAACTTACGGTGTAGGTTGTTTTTTCTTCCCCCTTATCATTGTTGAATAAATCACAGCCGCTGAGCAGCAGTAATCCGAAAGCCAGGTTTACGCCCAGCAAACCCTTGAAAAACCATGTTTTTCGGCACATAATTTTTCCTCGCTTATAAAAAAGTTTTCATGGAAGCAGCCCTCCGGTATACCCAAGCGGGAAAGGCAGCGGGTATACCGGCAGCTTTTTCCAGCTATATGGCAACCGCGACGCGGTTATACCCATCCACAATGTTCCGGATCCATGCCGGGCTGGAACATTCTTGTATCGGCAACGGAAAAGCGGGTGGTATGGGGGATATCTGATTGAGGAGCAGTGAGATTATCCGATGAAGCAAGATTTCCGCGAGGGTTGCGGTTCCGCTGTTTTTTAGAAAGCTTCGATAAACGTACAGAACAATAGATATATAGATTGTTAGACGGGGGGGGGGGGGGGGGGGTAAAGACGTAAATAATTAAAAAGCCGCCAGCAGGCCCTTTATAGCCAAAAACATTTCCCCGGAATCACACGCCCCAGTGGCCTAAAACATAAAAAAAAATTAT
>JAIRNP010000084.1 GCA_031258005.1 Treponema sp. | reverse complement strand
GGGGCAACCGGTGGATACAACGGTTCTTGAGTATATTGGCAACGTGCAGGCAGCAGGGAAGACCGGTTATTGATTTTCTGTATGATTGTATATATTCCGGTTTGAATAATCTTGATTCGTCGTCATTATTGCAAGCCTAACGTGTATTCCTTCTCATAATTTATACCGGTGAACGGTTACCGATATTGATATGCTAGTTCAATTGCCTTACGAAACCTATCGTAAATTTGATAATTATTTAGAAAATGGACAGTCCGCATTATTGCAGGAAGTAAAAAACTGTTTGAAAAAAACATATTCAACATCTTTTATAAAGGGTGATGGACAAATTGTATGTATTAATTTTAATGATGTGATAAATTTTGAGATTGTACCGGCTTTTATCAATAGATATGTTCGACAATCCCTAAAATGCTGGGCTAAGGCATGAGACGTGGAAAGAAGACAAGGGACGTTAAAGAACAGATATTCAAACGGCTGTTTTGGGTGAACAGTGGAACATTTGAGAAGATGAAATCCATACTCCAAAAAGAATATGACAGACAACACCAAAAAGGCGGCAGTCCGGCCAAACTTTCACTAGAGCAGGTTGGTGTGCCGTATCTGGACAGGAATGCCCAATTTGACTATATAAACCGGAGAAGCGGTGAGTTTATTCAGGAAGGGCAGCCGGTAATATCCGTAGATACCAAGAAAAAGGAACTGATAGGGAATTTCAAGCATACCGCCGGAAGAAGCACCCGGCCAAGGTTAGGGATCATGATTTTCCGATAAAAGAGCTTGGGAAGGTTGCTCCGTATGGGAGGGATATACGACAGTAACCGGAACTGTGAACATGGGAGTTTCACATGACACGGCGGAATTTGCGGTGGAAAGTATTTTACGCTGGTGGCAAACCCTTGGAAGGAACACGTATCCCGGGGCTTCGAATAAAATATAATAAGTTATTGTCTTACAGTTCCTTATCGCGGACTTTAGTCCGACACAAGTCTCGCAAAATACTCCGTATTTTGCTGTTTTTAAGCGGAAGCTGTTCAAAAACTGAGGTTTTTGAACAGCTCTATTCAACCTGTACCGTCTCACTCTGGATAAATCCGCTCTCATGTTTCTAGAGACCAGATAGCGCTTGCTCAAGGGACAATATATGGGCGGCCTGGAAGTAAGCCCCTTCCCTGACCTCCTGCTTCTAGGGGTATATATCCTACCGCTTATAATCCCCGCTGGAGCAATATCTTTTTGACCGCTTCTACCTGCGGATCGCTTAAAAGCGGGACAAGGGTATTAATTTCGGCAATCGGCAGATCCCACCATCGTAAGCGCAGCAACAGCCCGATTAAAACATCATCAAACCGTTTTCTGACAAGCTTCGCCGGATTCCCCGCTACTATGGTATAGGGTTCCACGGGACTTCCTACCACACTATGGGCGCCGATAATAGCGCCGTCTTCGATGTGTACTCCCGGAAGGATCGTAACATTTTGTCCAATCCACACATCATTTCCTATGACCGTATCCCCTTTCAAGGGGAATACCTCCAGAGGGGGTACCGATTCATGCCACCCTTCAAAGATATAGAACGGAAAGGTAGATACGGCATTCATCTGATGATTGGCCCCGTTCATGATAAATTCAACCCCTTTGGCTATTTGACAAAATTTTCCGATGATGAGTTTGTCATCGTAAAAATCGTAATGATGAGTTACATGGCTTTCAAAATCCACATCACTAAAATACGTGAAGTCCCCTACCAGGATATTTTTACGTTTGACGGTAGGTTTTATGTAGGTAACGGTACGATTATGGGGCACTGGAAATACCACTTCCGGATCCGGTTCTTTGTTTTCCACAGGATGTTCCTTTGAGACTGTTTCACGTGAAACAAATCATCCTTCGGTAATGGGCTTACAAACATCGACCCAGGCTTTGCTGTGAGCATATTCGTTAAGTTCCTCCAGCGTAAGCTCAATCGCCGAATTATTACTGCCGCAGGCAGGAAATACCGTATCAAACCGTTTTAAGGAGCTATCCAGATAAACCTCCACCTCTGGAGGCAGCCCAAAGGGACAAACCCCGCCGATTGCATGGCCAGTACGGTACAGGGCTTCGTCCGGGGAAAGCATCCGGGCCTTAACACCGAAACGGTCTTTGTATTTGCGGTTATCCAGTTTCATGTCTCCGGCAATGACCACTACCGCAACCCGGTCTCCCTGGCTCAGGGCAATGCTCTTGGCAATCCGGGCAGGTATCAGTCCTAAGGAGGCTGCGGCTTCAAGCACCGTGGCAGTGGAACACTCCATCTCGATAATATCCTGGTCTCTACCCCAGGATTTCAAATAGTTCCGTACGGTTTCAATAGCCATGATATGACCTGCCTCGTATGTGCCTGATACGCCTCAATGGGCTATTCTATCGGTCCCCTTTCTTAACATAAAATAAAACGAAGGTCAACCGATCCGAAAACGCATAGAAACCTTCCGGATGGATTGGGGAGTCTTTCGGATCCCTTCCGGGGAATAATGCATACTTTTTGTATAACGTCACCAGCTTAAACATGTTTCTATGAATTTATGCTGACCAATACTTAGAGCAATCCTCGGAAGTTCTGTTATAAGAGGCAGGGGTAGGCTTGCCAGAGCTTCCCTTTATTATGCTATACTCAAGGATAAAGGAACACCATATGAAAAGCGAACAGGCTGCGGAAATCCTTATCCAGGGGGCGTCCCGGATAATCCGGGGAAAGCGGGAATTTCTTGAATTGTTTACCGCAGGACTCCTTGCCAAAGGGCATGTGCTTATTGAGGATAATCCAGGGCTTGGGAAGACCACGGTAGCCAAAACCTTCGCCCGGCTCATTGCCGATGACAAAGGGATGCCCTTGCTCTTCAAGCGAATCCAATTTACCCCTGACCTCCTCCCTTATGATATTACCGGAGTTGATGTGTTCGATCCCGAAAGCCGTTCGTTCCGATTCGTCCCGGGTCCGGTTTTAGCCAATATCGTATTGGCAGATGAAATCAATCGGACCACCCCCAAGGTACAATCCGCTTTGCTTGAAGTAATGGCCGAACGGCAGGTAAGCATTGGTTCAGCGGTTCACTATCCGCCGGATCCTTTTGTGGTCATTGCTACCGAAAATCCCATAGAAAGCGAGGGAACTTTTCCTTTGCCTGCAGCCCAGCTTGATCGGTTTATGATGCGTCTTTCCCTAGGATACCCTGACCGGGATGCGGAATTGTCCATATTAACAGAAAATCCCGGGGAATACCCCTTACACCAGCTTGAACCGGTGTTACCGCAAGAGGAATTTTTAGCAGCCCAGGCTGCAGTGATTCAGGTATTTTGCCATGAGGTGTTAAAAGAAGCCATAGCCGATATAGTCCGAGATACTCGGATACATCGGGCTTTGCTATTGGGTGCCTCTCCCAGGGCAGCTTTGCATTTCCTCGGTGCGGTTAAAGCCTTTGCCTTGGTGCGAGGAAGACAGTATGTTACCGAAGAAGACCTCCTTGCCATGGTAGGCCCGGTATTAGCCCATAGGCTCAAACTACGAGATCCTCGGATTGAGGAAGCACAAATCATTCGGGAGATCTGTCTTGCACGAATCAACGGCATCAAACAGGGCTGATCCATCTGGTCATAGGGCAGGTTCATATCCGGTGAAGCTTCTCTCTATGGCAAGCATGATCCCGGCGCCCCGAACAATGGGGATTTTTACCCTGCTTATTACCATCCTGGCCTTTACCGCAGGCAGCATACGGAACGAACTGGTCCTTATCCTCGTAGGTACGGTGTTTATCCTGGTTCTGTGCGGGTGTTTCCTTGCGATTTTGGGGCTTTCCTGGTTCCTCAGAAAAAAAGTCTGTTCTGCTTCGGTGAGGATCATCACCAAACAGATCCCTGCAGGGACTAAGGGATCCCTTACCTTTACGCTGGGTCCGGGTTATGTCTTGAGGAAAGCGGGAAAAAAGCAGTTCCTCCGCCTCCCGGGGATACTCCTGAGGTATGAAATGAGCCTCGTTACCAAGGACGGACGGTGTATACATCATATCTTTGATCCTGATTTTCTCCCTGAAGGGGTGAGTGTATTCCCCGTCCCGGAACGGGGAGCGTATTACAGTGCCTATGACGGGTTCATCATCGGCGATATACCGGGGTTTTTCTACCGTTCTATTCCTATTCCCCAGGATACGAGTCCCCGGCTTCTGGTAACCCCTAAAATCGCAGAAACGAGCATTCCCCTGCAGATTCGTTTCGGCGGGACCCTGCAACGGAGTCAGCCCCACTTCCTCCGAACCGACAATCTCATTGATCACCGGCCCTATATGCCTGGGGATGATCCGCGGCGGCTTAACTGGAAACTCTACGGTCATGCGGGAGACCTTTTTGTACGGGAAGGAGAGCCGGAACCTCCTCCTCATTCCCGGCTCCTCATCCTGGTGGACACCCAAAGAGATGATACCCTGTATACGCCTCAGGCAGCCTGCAGAGGGGTAGATCTGCTCTGTGAAAACGCCCTGTCCCTCATCATAACCGGTACAGACCGGGGTATGGACCTCTATATCGGGTATACCGGCGGAGATATACACGGAGGAACCCAGGCGGAACTGGCCCTGGCCTTGGCGTATCCTGCAGCATTGCCCTTATCCGGTCCTGAAGAACTTCCCTCCTCGGAAGACCGAAGTATTCTGATCCTGACCCTGCCTCGGATTGCGGGTACCGAGAGTGCCCTGGACCGGTTTCTCAAGCAGCGGAACCCCTATCAAGGGGTGGATCTGGTGTTTCTGTATGAGGGAAACTCCTATGATGAGGCTGCAGAAACCTGTGTGGGTATTTACGGCCAGAAAAGCGGGGTTACAGCCCGGCGGATCAGGATAAACCCGTAGAAAGCTTTCTGGGGCAGGAGCCGTCCATAATCTCTGGACTAAAAGGCCGAAAGCTATCTCCCAAGACCATATCTTGAACGGATGGATCTTGCCAGGGCTTATGTATGTTGTTAATGTCAGCAATTTTACTTTTATGAGGCGGGGGAAGTCTCCCCTCGCTACAGTCCTGCCTTTGGCGGGTCTTCCACTACCCCCTCTACAAGGGTTACCGCCCCATGTGCGTTTACTTTGTGGAAAAAGTCCACTGATTACGCTGATTTTCACAGATTAAAGAGGCCAAAATCAGCGTTAATCTGTAAAATCTGCGGACTTTTCTTTGTAAAGTAAACGCATATGGGCTACCACCCCCGTACCCTCGCTGCACCGTAACCGCAAGCGACATGCCGCCCCCTCACCTGAACTTGACCCGCAAATGCCCGAAATAGAACCGCTAAGGCGCATAAGGAGCATAAGGAATCGGTCAGACTACCCGCCCTACACCTTCTTTGCCTGCGAACCTCCGGTTCGACGCGCCTGAGCGGTTAATAATCCCAAAAATCCATAAATAGCGTTAAAAGTAAAATTGCTGTGTTAATGTTTCAACTGCTTGTTATAAGTCCTTTTCTCTGCTATACTTAATACCAATGTGCGAAGTGACGAACCTATTTCAAATCGATCAGAAGGTAGTGTATCCCAGTCAGGGAGTGGGTATCATTATTTCAATTGAGGATAAGGAATTTAAGAGCGTAAAAATTCCGTATTATGTTATTTACCTTGAAGTTTCAGATATGACCATCATGGTTCCAGTAGATAAGGCGGAAGAACTGGGAATTCGATCTATTGTGATGGAAGAAGACGCTGAGAAAGCGCTGAATCTTATCGGTGAAGACTTTGATCCCATACCGTCAGATTGGAAACTGAGGTATCAAATGAACCTGGACCTTCTCAAGAAGGGAAGCGTCCTGGATATTGCCTCTATTGTGCGTTCCCTCTACCACCGCAGTAAAGTTAAAGAACTGCCTATTTTGGAACGGAAACTCTATGATTCTGCTTTAAAACTCTTAGTCGATGAGGTTGCTTTTTCCCTCCATATTTCCAAAGAAGAAGTGGAAAACAGAATCTTTACCCGTCTGGAATCCAAATAAGGGATAGTATGGGATGCTCTATAGCGGCAATCATCAGTGCGGCAGGCTCCTCCCGTCGTATGGGAGGCCTGAAGAAGGAGTATTGTCCGCTGGGATCGGGGTTTACCGATGACGACAAGAAGCCTCTAACCGTACTGGGAGCCGCAGTTCTGGCTTTCGTAAACTCCAAGCGGATCCAAACTCTGGTGATTTCCGTTCCTCCTGATGCGGAAACCGGGGAATTCGCCGCCCGGGCAAGCCTTCCCCCCGACCTGTTACAAAGCAGCGCCTCGCCTCGGATATTCTTTGTCCCCGGTGGGAGAACCCGCCGTATTTCGGTTCATCATGCCCTGTCATTGCTTTCCGCGTTTCCAGGAGAAGAACCTGATTTTGTACTTATCCATGACGGAGCCCGGCCCTGGGTTGATACCCGTTTGATAGAACGAACCATTGACGCGGTCATCCAATATAAGGCGGTGGTTCCCCTCCTGCCGGTGATTGAAACGCCTAAAGAAATTGATGCAGCGGGTTTTGTCTGCCGGCACCTGCCACGGGCACGGGTAGGAACCGCGCAAACCCCCCAGGGTTTCGCGTATCCCGCGATTCTGCGGGCCCATGAACAGGCCGCAGAACAGGAACTCGTTGCCCAGAGGGAGTATACCGATGACGCAGAGGTTTGGGGAGAATTTATCGGTCCCGTAGCGGTAATACCCGGTTCTCCGGAAAATCGAAAGATAACGTTTCCTGAAGATCTGTGCTTTCGGAGCTAAGCGGAAAATTTATGGGCACCAGAATAATCCGAGTCGGCCTAGGGAGCGATGTGCACCGCTTGGTTCCGGGGAGACCTTTCTTATTAGGAGGGGTTGAGCTTCTCTCGGACCGAGGTGAATGGGGCCATTCTGATGGGGATGTCCTGGCCCATGCGGTTATTGATGCAATCCTGGGGGCCGCAGGACTGGGAGATATTGGAGCGCTTTTCCCCCCTTCTGAGGAGGCTTGGAAGGATGCGGATTCCATGGAACTTTTGAGGATTGCTTTTGGGCTGGTAAAAGAGGCGGGGTGGAGGCTTATCAATCTGGATTGCGTAGTTACCTGTGAAAGCCCCAAGATATTCCCGTACCGGGATCGCATACAGGCTTCTCTTGCCCGGGTTTTAGAGATTCCGGGGACCGCGGTTTTTGTTAAGGGAAAAACCAATGAGGGACTTGGACCTGTGGGAGCCGGGCAGGCAGTAGAAGCCCTGGTAGTATGCCTGCTGGAAAGGGACGCCCCCAGGGGAACCCCTGACTGGCCGTGGAGGTAAGCAAGTGAGGCGTCCCTTGCTTCTGGTCTCTGTCGCTTTGGAGCCAAGCCCGCCATATAGCTCTAAACTTGACCGACAAAAATTGTTAGGGGCATGTGGACAAACCCTGCTTGTCTCCAAAAATTGAAATTGGTGAACACCCTACTAAGCAAAACCGCTTGTCAACCCCTTATATGTTCTATGAGACCATTACGTGTACTCAAACAAGGGGTATGGTACGCAATCCATACCCGCATCAACAATCGGGAACCCCTGTTCCGCCACTATACCGCTTTGGCA
>JAIRNP010000023.1 GCA_031258005.1 Treponema sp. | reverse complement strand
CAGATACCGGTCTATGGTCTCCCCCGCGAAAGCGGGTTCTTGGGCTTATCTTTTTCAGCTTTTCCGCTATGTCCTCCGTGATATGAAAGGCCGGCCATCCGGCGATGTACGCCATCTGCCGCCGCATAAACGGGGCCAGTATCTTTCCGCACTTGTTCCAGAAAAATGTCCAGACCAGCCGGAGGGCGGCGATAACCTCATCGGTATAGGCCCGCTTCCCCTTGCGGTTCGCCGGACGCTTTTTTTCCGGCTTGAGTTTTACTGCCCCGCCGTCCGCAGAGATCAGGACTTCCCGGACCGGCTTAATGCTTAATACCCGGGCAGCGTATGTCCTGTGGTACCCGGTCAGCCGGATACATTCGTCGAGCAAAGCCGACTTTGCTTGTTTCGTTGCCGCCTGATACCGGGTTTTGTATTCCCTGGTTACGGCTTGTTTTTCTTTCATGTTTACCCCCATTGGGACACCCTCCATGCGGTATCCCCATTATAAATTGGGCAACAGCGTCAACAAGTTGACGTTTCAATTTGAGGCATGACCTCTTTTCGACACCATTTTTGATGAGGCAATGCGGCTGCTTGCTTAAACAAGCAGGGAAGCGCTAGAATAAACCCTGATGATAGGGACAGAACAAAAAACGTCAAACGCAAGAAATAGCCCTGTTCCCAGGGCAGTGGTATTTGACTTTGGGAAGGTAATTTCCTTCCCTCCAGAGCCACAGGTTATGGAAGCCTTAGCCGCTGTGGCAGGACTAGCGGTAACGACCATGGATTCCTTGGTATGGGCTTACCGGCACGAATATGACCGGGGTACCCTGAGCGGAAAAGACTATTATCGAAGCATCCTGGGACCGGGGTTAGATGATACCAAAGCAGCAGCATTGGTCCGGCTTGATTTAGACGGGTGGAAGCAGATCAACCCTGATACGGTTACCCTCATGGAGGATATCAAGGCCGCAGGATACCTGCTGGGGATGCTCTCCAACATGCCCCATGATTTCCTTGCTTGGGCACGGGAAAGCCTGCCGGTTTTCCGCCTTCCTCATGTAGGGATTTTTTCCTGCGAAACCGGCTCTATCAAGCCGGAAACCCCTATTTATGAAACCCTGCTGCAGGGTTTATCCTGTAGGCCGGAGGAGGTGGTTTTTTTCGATGATACACCGATCAATGTGGAAAAGGCCTGTTCTTTGGGGATCCACGGGCTGGTATGGCAGGATCCTGAAACGGCTCGGCGTGCATTACAAAAGATGCAGGTGCGGGTGTAAGGGGTACTGATTATGGTATTACTCATAACGATTGTGGATTTCCTCATTGTAGGAATAGCTATGATTGTCCTTGCCCCCCTCGGCATAGGGCTCTTTCTCTTGAGTTGCATAGGCCTTAAAAAGCCTATGGCTTTAGCGATATATAAAATCGCTCAAATCTGGTCCTTGCTGCTTATCGCCTGTACCGGATGCAAACTAACGGTTCGGGGAAGAGAACACATCCCCCTACAAGGGGGACTTTGTTTTGTCAGTAATCACGGGAGCATCTTTGATATTCTGCTCATCATAGCTTTGGTAGGCAGGCCGGTTGGGTTTATTGCAAAAAAAGAATTGGCCTTGATTCCGTTCCTCAATATCTGGATTTTCCTCCTGGGAGGACTTTTTATTGACCGAAAGAACATACGGCAAGCGGTGGGTACTATTAATAAGGGGATAGGCCGGATCAAACAGGGGGGAGCGATAGTTATTTTTCCTGAGGGGACGAGGAGCCACGGCCAAGGGCTGCTTCCCTTCCGGGCGGGTTCTTTCAAACTAGCCACCCAATCAGGAGCCCTTATTCTTCCCATAGCCATCACCGGTAGTTACGAGATCTTTGAAAAGACCTACCGGGTCCGGGCCGTTCCGGTGAAGGTAACGTTCATGCCGCCGATTAACACCGCCTCCCTCCCTCCGGCGGAGCGGCGGCAGCACCTGGCAGATCAGGTCTATCGGCTTATCGCTCAGGCCCTGGAAGCGGAGGAAGCCTTGGCACAGCAATCCCCTTGAACCGGTGCTGGGGTCAACGTAAAAAACCGGTCAGTTCCCGTAAGTCCCGGATCCGCGGATGGGGATAGGCAGGATAAGCGTTTTCTTCATCCAGCAGCAGCCCTGGTCCGCCCAAGGCACAATAGCCGCTTACGTAGCGGGGGGAATCATCAATAAAAAGGGTGGTTTCCGGTATGGTTCCTAAGGCGTTCAAGGCCCGGTGAAAAGCTGCTGCATGGGGTTTTCCTTTGAAGTCGTTCCATCGAATGTCAAAGATATGGGTAAAGAGGTCTTCGATTCCCAATTTGGCGAGAATCCGGTCGGCATGTTCCTTGGGGGAATTGGTGAGGATCCCTCGTGGCAGGGGGAGGGACGTGAGAAAGTCCCGAAGCGCAGGATCCGGAGCGAGGCTATCCGCTTCTCCTGCAGGGTGAATCGTCTTATAATACGCCTCAATGTCGGTGTAGCCTTTTTCCGCCATGAGCCATTCCAGGGTCGTACCGTAGCGCTGGATCCGCTCCCGGCGCTGACCCAGGGCTTCTTCCCAAGAAAGTCCCAGGTAGGCGGCGAGGAATTCCACGATACGCCGGCCTACATTCAGTTCCAGCCCATAACGGGGGGAATACAAGGTATTGTCCAGATCAAAGAGGATGTATTGCAGGGCCATACCTGATCATACCAAGGGATTGGGTTTGTGCAAAGGGTGTTATGTTAAACCAGCAGGCCTTTCCACCAGAGGAATGAACCGGTCTTGTTTGTGAGTTTTACCCCTATCATGGAGAGAAATACGGGAAGGAGCGTAGAAAAGACGGATCCTCAGGATTTATCTAACCAATTCTGGAGAAAAGGGGTCCGGTCCCACGAAGCATGGGGTTTATTGCTGGAGCGGAATGACCGGTTAGTACTTTACCGGACTGAAACACCGCCGGTCAGGTACGTTTCTACGGAACGAGTCTGATCTCTACCAGGTACAGACGGTTTTATACCGCTATGGAGGCTGCTTGGCCTCCCTCATACCCCTGGAAGTTTTCGATGGGTTTATCCTTAAAAAGAAAAAAGGCTATCGACAAAGCAAAGAAGCTTGATCTATACTCTTACTTATAGTCTGTTGCATAATTACGGTATGGTGATCGTTCGTATATCCGAGGAGTCTGCATTTTTAAGGAGTATAGTATGGCTGAAGTCTTATCTATCGTATTGGGGGGCGGAAAAGGGACCCGGTTATTTCCTTTGACTCAGGCAAGAGCCAAACCTGCTGTTCCCTTTGGGGGTAAATTCAGGCTTGTAGATATACCCATATCCAATTGCATCAATGCTGATTTACGTCAAATATACATCCTGACCCAATTTAATTCTGCATCGCTGCACCTGCATCTAGCCCAAACCTATATATTTGATTTGTTCTCCCGAGGATTTGTTGAAATCCTTGCAGCAGAGCAGACTTTTGAACATTCCGGCTGGTATGAGGGGACGGCCGATGCGGTCCGAAAAAATTTCGTTCATTTCAGGAGTCAAAATCCTGCATATTATCTGATTCTTTCTGGAGATCAACTCTATCGGATGGATCTCAAAGACCTCATCACCAAGCACAAGGAATCAGGAGCGTCTATTACCATTGCCTGTACCCCGGTCGGCAGGGAAGATGCTAGTCAGTTGGGGATTCTCAAGGCGGATAAAAACAATACCATTACCCAATTTCTGGAAAAACCAGGGCCTACTAAGGATATTAGTGATTTTAAGATGCCATCGGAACTGCGACCGGATAAGATCAAGGGAGATGGGTATCTCGCGTCTATGGGTATCTATGTTTTTAATGCCCCGGATATGGAAGCCTGCCTTAATAATGAATTAACCGATTTTGGCAAAGAGGTTATTCCCCAGGCCATTAATACCTTAAAGGTCAATGCCTATTTGTTTGAGGGGTATTGGGAAGACATCGGAACCATCAAGAATTTCTATGAGGCTAACCTGGAACTTACTACCTTGCGTCCGCGTTTTGATATCCATGATGAAACCAAGCCCATCTATACCCACATGCGGAACCTGCCCCCGTCAAAGATGAATTTCAGTAATATGAACCAGTCCATAGCCTCGGAAGGGTGCATTATTACCAACGCCTCTATCACGAATTCAATCGTGGGTCTCAGAACGGTGATTGAATCGGGAGCCAGTCTGAACGGGGTGATCTGTATGGGAGCGGACTTCTATGAATCGGAAGCCAAAAAACAGCAAAACGCTGAAGAGCGGATACCTAACATGGGTATTGGGAGAGGGGTCATTATTAAAGGGGCGATTATTGATAAAAATGCCTGCATCGGTGAAGGCTGCCGTATCGGGGTTGATCCCATAAACCGTAGAGATGGCAATTACGACCAATATTATATCGTAGACGGCATCATTGTCATTCCCAAAAACGCGATCCTCTATCCGGGTATGATAATCTAAGCAGTCGCGGATGAATGGCTGCGTATGCAGTCGCTTTGAGCGGGATGCCGAGGGGGGCTTGCGGCCTTTTTCATCTTATAAGCGGGTCTTTCTCCGTTCTGCAAAACCGGTGATGTTTTGAAACGTAAAGGCCGAGTTATCATCCAGGATGATTTTTCCTGAGAAAAATCCGCATACCTGGGTGAATTTCAAGGAATGAAAAAACAGACGGTTATGTTCTACCCGTTCCTGCTGAGGAATAAACTGCATTTCCAGGCGGTTATCATTGCTGGTAAAATGCCAGGGCAGAAGCCAATTCGCGGGAGAAATATGAAAGGTAACCTGATCCAGTTTATGCAGGATACCATCCAGAAAAAAGGCGTTTTCCGTTCCCGTGCTGGAATCGGCAGAACCATACCCTACACTAAACCCAATCTGTTTACCCTGGCTTATTCCGCAAGCCGCCGCCCAGTACCGTATATCCGCCTGGGGGCGTACCCCCCGGTTCCAATCGAAAATCCCCCAGGCATTACCCCGGGTAAATATCAGTTCAGAGGTACCAAACTGGATCACTCCTTCGACTATATACCAGGGAGAACGCCGGGAATAGCAGAAGGCGTTTTTTTCCCGTCGCCAGGGCATGTGGGTAACTATAGACTGGGCCCCCGGAGGGCTAAATAACACCAACTCTCCCCGGAGTTTTCGGTGATACCCAAACTTCGGGATATCGATTTTTATGATCCGGACCCCTTCTTGCATGGTAATGAAATCCAGGGAGGACTTTTTCTGTCGAATCCTCACAGAACCGGTTTCACTAGTAAACGGCATTTCAAAGAGTCCCATCGAAAAGGGGGTAAGCAAGGCCTGGGAAAACCACTGCTTATCTTTGAGCGAAATAAGGGATACCCCGATATACCCTAAATAGCCGCTTTCGAGGATTTCAAATACGACTAAATGGGTGGAAGAAAAAATGATATACCGATCAGACTCGGTAAGTCTCCGGGGAGATACTCGAAGTGCCATGGGATCATAATGAAATAGGCTTGAACGGGCCCACCCAAAATGTACCGGCTTACCCGTAGCATCCAGAATAGAAACCGGTTCCCTATGCTCAATTGGTGCCATATATATAATGTACTATGAGGCTGTTCCAAGTTTTGGGAAAAGCTCAGGAATTTCAGGATAAACTCGGGAATTCTAGCCTTGCAGGAAGCGCTCTGCCTTGAGTACAATAATCCTATGAGCCGCGTATTGTTGATGGGCAACGAGGCTATCGCCCTGGGGGCTATACGGGCAGGGGTATCTGTCGTAAGCGGGTATCCGGGAACTCCCGCTACGGAAATTCTCGAAACCCTTGTCCGGGAAACCCAAAAATCCGGGGCCCCGGATAGGCCTCTCTATATTGAATGGTCGGTGAATGAAAAAGCCGCCCTGGAACTTGCTGCAGGAGCCGCCTATTCTGGAGCCCGGGCCATGGTAACCATGAAGCAGGTGGGCCTCAATGTGGCCGCAGACCCCCTGATGAGCCTCAACTACATTGGTGTCCAGGGGGGCTTGGTGGTGGTGGTAGCGGATGATCCAGGACCGATCTCTTCCCAAACCGAACAGGATACCCGCCATTTTGGTCAGTACGGGAAGTTTGCGGTTTTTGATCCCGCTTCTCCGGAAGAAGCCTATACCATGATTTCCGATGCCTTTGCCTATTCTGAACAATACCATCGTCCGGTCATATTCAGACCTACTACTCGGATCTGTCACAGTTACGCATCCCTATCGCTCTTACCGGATCTGCCCTGCCCAAGCCCGGCAGGTTTTGATAAGGCTGGAGGTAAATGGGTTATTTTTCCGAGCCTTGCCTACCGGAACCATATAGCCATCGAAGCAGACTTGATAAAACTCGCCGAGGATTTTTCCACATACCCCGGAAATGAGCTTATAGAACGCATAGAAAAAACAGCTCTATCCCCTTTAAAAGGTATTGCTACCGGAGGGGTGAGTTTTGCCTATACCCAAGAAGCCCTTATGGATACCCCAGGGCATTATAAACTGCTCAAGGTAGGAACGGTTCCCTTTCCCCAAGCATTGGGCCGTGCCTTCCTTACGGGACTTACGGAAGTATTAGTCATCGAAGAATTGGATCCTGTGATTGAACGGGAGCTTATCTATCTATGCGGCCGGGATCAGCTACCGGTACCGATAAAAGGTAAACTCTCCGGGGATATGCCCCAGGCTGGGGAATATACGGTTTCCCAGATTACTGAGCGGCTTCGGGCCTTCCTTGGGATAGGAGCGGCATCGGTAGCCGCTGCGCCGGAAGGTCCTGCAAATACCCTGGCCGTGCCTCCCCGTCCTCCGGTCTTATGTGCCGGTTGTCCCCACCGAGGATCCTTCTTTGCGGTGAAAGAGGCGGTCCGGGAACATGGCCGAGGCAGAAAGGCGGTGTTTTCCGGGGATATAGGCTGTTATACCCTGGGAAACGCCCTCCCCCTAGATATGGTAGATACCTGCCTCTGTATGGGGGCGGGCATAACCATAGCTCAAGGGATTAACCGGGTGGAACCGGGGACGCTCAATATCGCCTTTATCGGAGACTCAACCTTCTTTCACACAGGATTACCAGGACTTATCAACGGGGTGTATAACCAGGCGGATGTGATGGTGGTGATCCTGGACAACGGTACCACTGCCATGACCGGCAACCAAGCGCATCCAGGCATAGGGAAGACCGCCACCGGTAAAGCTACAAAAAAACTCAGTATCTTTGACCTGGTCTCTGCACTAGGGGTCCAGGACTTGGTCAGAGCCAATGCTTTTGACCTGATTGCCGCAAAACAGGCGGTCCAACAGGTACTGGATAAACCGGGAGTCCGGGTTATCCTGTTTGAAGGCCCATGCATCATGGTCCAGAAAGGTACGAGCCCGTGGAAGATCCGCCGGGAACACTGTACCGCTTGTATGGTTTGTATCAAGAAACTCGGTTGTCCGGCAATTTATCGGGTGGTGCAACCCGGGGAATCTGAACCAGGTAAGGGGGTACATAAGCCGGTGATCGATCCGCTGCTCTGTACGGGATGCGGTATTTGCCGGCACCTTTGTGCCTTTGATGCGATTGGGAGGGAACCGTGATCCCCTATAACGAAACGAGGGAGAATCGAAAAAACTGTTTAATTACCGGGGTTGGCGGACAAGGTACCCTGCTCCTTTCCCGGCTCATCGGTAACGCAGCCCTGGAGCAGGGCCTTACGGTCCGGGGTACGGAAACTATCGGTATGGCCCAGCGAGGCGGCAGTGTGGTAAGCCACATCAGGATGGGGCCCGGTATATACGGGCCGCTCATTCCCCTGCACCAGGGGGATCTTATCATCGCCTTTGAATGTATCGAAGCAGTACGGGTGCTGCCCTTCATCGCTGAGGAGGGTCGGATGATTGTCCTCAATAGATCGATACCACCGGTAAGCAGCGTCCTCGGAGCCTATCCCTATGATCCTGCGGCATTGATGGGGCACCTAAAAGAACGGGTAAAACAGCTCACCCTTATAGATGGAGAAAAACTCATAAGCCAATGTGGGAATCCACGGGTGGTAAATGTGGCCCTCTTGGGAGTTGCCCTTACCGGTAAGGGCTTGCCTTTTACTCCTGAAGACATCATCCGGATCATGACGAGACAAGTGCCACCCCAATTTTTGGAACTTAATCTCAAGGCCCTTAGGATCGGGCTGCAGGGTACTGCTGAAAATCGGTGAAATAGGGGTAGTGAAGGTCGCATCGAACCGAGGTTCGCAGTCGAAGAAGGAAGGAAAAAAGAACAAACTGGGTATTCCCTTGACTAAGGTTAGCACTGAATAATATCATGCTGTCATGGTAGAATATCCCATGACATTTGATGAGTTCATCCAGCGGTTTTCGAGTGAAGATCAATGCCGGGATTATCTCTATAAACTGCGTTTTCCCGAAGGTTTCGT
>JAIRNP010000016.1 GCA_031258005.1 Treponema sp. | reverse complement strand
GCTCACTACAACTTAACGCGATAATCCTCGCCTCTATCTCTCCGGTTACTTTGGCCGCTACCGGAGGGGTTTCCCGTTTATTCCGGTTGAGTACCCGCTCTATGCCTTCTTTCACATAGCAATATGCGGGCACGGATTATCTGCCGTGCCGGATGTACACCCTTGGTGACAATGTCTTCAAGCCGCCGCCGCTCATCCTCAGTTAAATGAACCCGATAGGTTTTTCCTTTCATCACTAATACCCCTCCCTTGGGCATGGGTATTTTATACCAGCACCTTTAGTCTTTACAACCTACTAGTAGTTTTCATGTGTCAAAATAATAGTTGCCGGTTCAGTATTAATAAATACAAAGAAAGAAATAAAAAATAAAACCGCTACGAAAGATTTTTTACATGGTATTGGCTCTGCTTTAATGAATTTTGAGATTTCCTTGGTTTCAAATTTATTAACACCAACTGTACAAGCGATTTTGGGAATTATTCTGTAAATTCGGGCACTTCGCATAACTCGGCATCAAAGCAGTAGGCAATTTTAGCTGGAAGCCCTTCATGGCAACGCGGCTGTGAAGAGTGAACTACGGAGTTTTGGTGTCTGACACCGTTATTTAAAACTGTCCGCTGATTTGAACAATCGGTCAAGTGTCCATTTTGAGAGTATATAAACGTAATCCGAACCGGAAACTGCCGCGTCCCGCTTGTACAAGCCGTTCATGCGGGAGATATACCCCTTATCCGATTCGGTAAGATACCCGTCCAGGTCTTCGGCTTTAAGCAGGATTTTGCTCATATACCTGCGGCATAACGGGGAGGCGTAAAAATTGCAATCCAGTAAAACTGTAGGTGCTGATCTACAAAGTATGCTGGAGGGGTAGAGACCACAGGGACCCAAGGAAATACGATGAAGTCATGCTAATAACCATAGAGATCAGGTGCCCCCTTGTCATAGTCCCCGCATATCCCCCTTCTGCAATCCCTGAATCAACGGCAAGCCTAGCGGTTCAGCGTATTTGCGTAGGGGCCGCGGCTCTGGACAGCCGGTCATTGATGGCGGCTCCCAGTCCCGCCTCAGGAACCCATTCCGCCCGTATAACCGAAACACCGATCCTATCCAGTTCATGGAGCATATCAAAGAGCCGAGCCGCCGCTTCATCGAGGTTCCCCTTTTCCGAAAGCCAGTGGATCCGGGAAGTCTCCGTCCAACCAGGTTCACCATCGCAAGGGCGCCCCGGCCCCTGTACCCAGGCATCCCGGGAACTACGGTCAAAAAACAGATAGGCTTCTGAGAGTTCGTAAGGAAGGCGGATCATTTCCTCCCGACGATGCAGGGTGAGCCCGGTTCGGGGAGCATAATGGCTTGTGAGCTGCCCTGGGGAATGAAATATCCTCACGGGATCCACCGGAGGGCCTTCCACCGCGCCTATGATCTCCTCGATCCGTTCTCGGGGGGTTCCGCCGGGACGGAGTATTCGCGGAGAACCGGCACTCATATCCAATACCGTAGATTCCACCCCGATACCACAGGGGCCTCCATCAATAATAAACGCAACCTGATCCCCCAACTGTTCCTGTACATGCTTTGCCCTGGTGGGAGAAAGATACCCAAAGGGATTGGCGCTGGGCGCGGCTACTGCCCCGGTAGAGAGGCGGATCAAGCGCTGCGCCACCCTATGATCCGGAAAACGGACCGCTACCGTGGGAAGTCCACTGGTAGCCAGATCCGGGACCTCCGGCTGTTTGGGGAGGATCAGGGTCAAGGGTCCAGGCCATAAACGAGCGCAAAGGATATCCAGCTTGTTCCGTACGCGTAGTTCCAGGGAAGCGGTAGCGGCTATACGTTCAAGACTGTCCAGCCCCGCAATATGGATGATCAGCGGATCAAAACGAGGGCGGCCTTTTGCCGCAAAGATCCGTGCCAAGGCCCGGCGGTTAAATCCATCTCCTCCCAGGCCGTACACGGTTTCCGTGGGGAAAGCCACCAGCAAACCCGCAGCCAGGGCCTCAGCCGCCCTTCGAAGCCCTTCATCAGAGGGAGCAAGGATGTTCATGGGCTCCTGTGGTTTCCTTTTTTAAGATGCCTCTATAACCAATGCCAGCGTTTGAAGAACACGAGCATACCCCCTGCGATAAGGGCCATGACTCCCCAGGTGATGGGATAGGCATAGGGATACGCTAATTCAGGCATATAGGCGAAATTCATGCCGTATACCCCCACAATAAACGTCAGGGGAATGAAAATGGTGGAAATGATGGTTAATACCTTCATGACCCTGTTCATCCGGTTTGAGAGGGCGGATAGGTTCACCTCCATCACCCCGTCTAAGAGTTCCCGGTAGGTCTCCAGGGTTTCCACAACCTGAATCACATTATCCTGAAGATCCTTAAGGAAGGGTGCAAGCTCCAGGGTAATGAGGTCCGAATCCAAGCGGAGGAGGCTGGTGAGGTTTTCCCGAAGGGGCCACATAATCCGCCGTATCCGTATGAGGGTTTGCTTGACCTTTTGGAGATCCGAGATAAGGGACATATCGTTTTCATCCAGGGCTCGTTCCTCAAAGTCCTCTATCCGGTTACCCAGGGTATCCAGGGCCAGAAAATACTCATCCACCACCGAATCAATGATCGCGTATGCTAGATAATCGGCGCCCATCCTCCGGATCCTGCCGATATTATTCAGAATCCGCCGCCGGATACCGTCAAAGGAATCCCCGGGAATTTCCTGGAAGGTGATAACCGTATCATAGGTCAGTATAAGGCTTATCTGCTCAAAGCCTATTTCCTCCCCATGCCGGATAATGGCCTTAAGGGTAATAAAAAGATAGCCGGCAAATTCTTCGGCCTTGGGCCGTTGTTCTATATCCAGGATATCTTCTACCGTCAAAGGGTGAATATTGAAAGTTTCCACCAGGGGGTGGAAGGCCGGGGGATCCTTAAGGGCGTTGATATTTATCCAGGTAAGCCCTCCGGTATTCCGGTAGGATAGTAAGTCCGCTACCGTATCCGCGGTTTGCATCCATGCCCCTACCGGATCATATCCTATGATAGAGCAATCCATATCCTCACCATACTATACTGAAGGAACCTCTGACAAGTACACCGCGCTCCCGGAGGGGACTTATATTGGACCTGAGTTTCCGAACAACCCCGGCGGCGCAGGAAGCCGCGGTTTTCCTGGATAGCGGTTGGTTTCGGTATCCTGAGCGGTGTACCTGGAGCTTCAGTATCCCGGCACGCCCGCGATTCAGACCGCGGAGGAGCAGGATACATCGATCATCACCTTGACCACATCAGGATGCCCTGCAGCCGCGTACTCATAGGCCGCCACCGCATCGTCAAAGAGGAACGTCTTGCTAAAGGGTCTCTTCGAAGGGAAGATCCCGCAGCCGCAGTTGTTTTACCTGTTCTAAAACCAGGGCTTTCATGGCTATACCCCTGTTTGTTACAGGGTATCCCTTCGATAGGCTGCTCTCAAGAAGCCGAGGCGTAGATACAAAACGCTAAAAGTAGGGGTCGGAAACCGGTTCCTCCTCGGTTTCCCCAGGGATGCCCTGGGCTTCCAGCACCCCTGCGAGGTAGGCCGGATCAAAGAAGGCCGCCGTTTTATCCGCAGTATGGCGGGTAAAATAGGTGATAATCCGGAGGGACATCCGGGAGTCATCGGCAGCGGGCATTTTGGTGTCCCGGGCTTCCCGCTGTACGACGGTAAAATAGGGGCTGTTCCCCTTGAATCGATATCCCAAGTCCATCCGGGGATAGGAACAGGCATTCACCGAAAAAGCAAACTGTCCCCATTCGGCCCGGGCGCCGGCGCTTCCGTAGGCGCTCTGGGATTTTGAGGCCGCGGCGCTGAGATTCCGGGCCTCAAAATCCCCCTGGTACTGCCGCACCGCGGTAATGAACCGCTCCCTCCCGGCTCGGTCCCAATACTGCCGGTAGATGACCGTCTGGTATCGAAACTCCAGGGAAACCGTATCATCCCGGGGGTTAAACTGCACAGGAACCTCCTTAGCCTCCACGTCAGCGGAGAAGAGCTGATCAAAGGCAATCTTTACCGAACCCAGGGGAATAGGATCCACATCCGCGATCAGAGGGCTGTTCTTAGGGGGGTGGCTTACACAAGATACGACGAATAATACCGGGATTAACCCAGGACCTATCTTTTTCACCAAATAGCGCATACTGCCACCATACCACACCGGGACGCATAAAACTACTCCCGGTATGTATACAGACAAGGCTCGCTTCCTCCCTGATGAGGGTCTCCCGCACTCTCCGGCCTTAGGCTCACCGCGGTCGAGACCGCAACCGTTTTTCCATATTGATGTTATGGGCATAAAAAGCTATACTCCCCTAGGTTTCATGGGGATCCTCTTCAAGACCCCCGGATGAAGCCTGAGTATAAGGAGCGAGAATGATGAAACGAGTGGTTATGTTCGGGTTGTGCGCCTTGTGTGCGCTCAACGGGGTGATTGCCGGCGCTAAGAAGGAGGCACCGGCTTCAACGGGGGCGCCTCGGGAGGCACCGGCGGATGGGTCACTCCAGAACATCCTGGCCAAAAAGAAGTTGATCCTGGGCCTGGATGATTCGTTCCCCCCTATGGGGTTCCGCAATGAAGCCAACGAAATCGTGGGGTACGATGTGGATCTGGCCCGGGAAGTCGCTTCCCGGATGGGAATAGAGCTGGTTCTCCAGCCTATCGACTGGAACGCCAAGGAACAGGAACTCAATACCGGGGAAATTGATTGCATTTGGAATGGATTTACCATCACGGAAGAGCGGAAGGCTGCCCTTACCTTCACGAAGCCCTATTTGAAGAATGCCCAGGTGATCGTGGTCAAAGCCGATGCCGCCTATACCACCCTGCAGGATCTCGCCGGAAAAACCGCAGGGCTTCAGGCAGGTTCATCCTCGGTGGATGCCTTGGAGGATGCGGCGGACTTAAAGGCCAGCCTCAAAGGGGTGATTGAATACAAAGAATACCTGACCGCTTTGATGGACCTGGAAGTAGGCGGGGTGGATGCCATCATCATGGACCTGGTGGTGGCCAACGATAATATCAACCGTTCAGGGAAAGCCTTCCGTATTTTGGAAGAAACCCTGGCCCCGGAAGAATTCGGCATCGGGTTTAGAAAAGGGGATCTGGCCCTGGCGGATAAGGTCTGGGAAACCCTGGAAGCTATGGCCAAGGATGGAACCGTAAGCCGCCTTACGACAAAATGGTTCGGTGCGGATATTTCCATGATTGGTAAATAGGAGTCCCATCATGGTTCAAATGCTGGGTATCATGCTGCAGGGCGCGGTAATCTCCCTGGAGGTGTTTTTTCTTACCCTGCTTTTTTCCCTGCCCTTGGCGATGCCCCTGGCATTTGGACGGATGTCGAGTCATATGGTGATTCGGGGGCTCATTAACGGGTATCTGTTAATCATGCGGGGAACCCCCCTGATCTTGCAGCTTATCTTTATTTACTTTGCCCCTAAGTATCTCTATAAAGCCCTCCATGATTGGCTTGGAAGGGCCATAGGTTCCCCGGAATTCTGGCAGGTGCTCCGGTTTGTGTTGTCCTATGACCGTTTTATTGCGGTGATCATCGCTTTTGTGCTGAATTATGCGGCGTATTTCGCAGAAATCTACCGGGGGGGCATAGAATCCATCCCCAAAGGCCAGTATGAAGCCTCCCAGGTCCTGGGATTTACCCCTTCCCAGACCTTTGGGAGGATCATCTTGCCCCAGGTTATTAAGCGGATCTTACCTGCTACCGGCAATGAGGTGATCACCCTGGTTAAGGACACGGCTTTAGCCCAAACCATCGGTGTGGCCGAGTTGTTCCATGCCGCCCAAAATGCCTCCGCCCGGGAATTCTCCACCCTGCCGATCTTTATCGCGGGGGTGTTCTATTTTATTATGAACTGGGGGGTTTCTTTGACCTTCACCTGGTATGAAAAAAGGCTTTCCTATTATGAATAACCTATATATACCCAGGCTTATGGGTAACAGGCCTAAGCTTACGGAATGAAGGGTATGGAAGTAATCAGCGTTGCGGGGGTTTCTAAGTCCTTTGGGCATCTCCCGGTATTACAGGGCATATCCTTTACCGTGGCCCAAGGTGAAGTGGTTGCCATCATTGGACCCTCAGGATCAGGGAAGTCCACCCTGCTCAGGGCCATTACCCATCTGGAATTGATTGATCAAGGCAGCATCACCCTGGCCGGTTCGGTCATGGTCAAGGACGGGGTGTATGCTCCGGCCTCGGTGCTCCGCCGGGTATGCCTCAAGGTAGGCCTGGTGTTTCAGAACTTCAACCTATTTCCCCATTTCTCGGTTCTGCGGAATATCACCGAAGCTCAGGTTCACGTACTGCACCGGACCAAAGGGGCGGCTGAGGCCAGGGCGCGGAATCTGCTGGAAAAGATGGGACTCTCGGAAAAAGCCGATGCCTACCCTTACGCCTTATCCGGAGGGCAGCAGCAGCGGGTTTCCATTGCCCGTGCCCTTGCCTTGGACCCGGAGGTCCTGTTCTTTGATGAACCCACGAGCGCCCTGGACCCGGAACTGACCGGAGAGATCCTCATGGTAATCCGGGCTCTGGCAGCGGAAAAGATGACGATGGTGATTGTTACCCATGAAATGGCCTTTGCCCGGGATGTAGCCGACCGGGTGCTTTTCATGGATGGAGGGGTCTTCATTGAAGAAGGCCCTGCAGAGGATCTCATCGACCATCCCCGGCAGGAACGGACCCGGGCTTTTTTGAAGCGGGTAAGGGGGACCGGTTAAGCCGCAAGCCCCCAGGCCGGACCCGTTCATCACGGGAATACCCTTTACCGCTACCCGCTCCTGCTACGGGAAAGGAACCTAGCCCGTTACTGGCAGACCCTCTATCCATCCTTTCGGTTTTGCAGTTCCGTTTCTTTTTGCGCAATAAGGTTTTGGATTGAATTGATTTCCCCGAGAATTTCTTTGATCTTCGGGGTGTCACGGGTGATATGGGCTACCTGCTGGGTAACTAACGCTTCGTACACTTCAAAGCCAAGACTATCGATCAACTTAAGGGTCTGCCCTTTAAGCTGCTTTATTTCTATAACCAATACCCCCTTCTCTCCGAGATCTTGAGCCCTGGCCCCGGCTTTATTCACCCATTCTTTAGAAGCCTGAAGTCCCTTTTCGCTCCAGTCTTGAGCCTTTTCTCCGGCTTTGGAGGCAATTTTTTTTACTTTTTCAAAATTCATGTGTTTTTCTCCTTGCATTACGCTAGTCCACCTTACATGGCCCGACGTATACCGGTTTGATAGGTGCTTATGGTTATTTATAAGCTATATATGCTGAATAATCAAGAGAATTTTTCAATATTCCTGTATAATACACCCGGTTCCAGCCAAAACCCAGGGTTTTTCTTTCGCTTTATCGTTCTTTTTTACGATGGGACCGTTTGAAAAACCCGGTCCTACTAAAACAGGTACTTTGTGTCCCTGTTGTCTCTACCCCTCCAGCATACTTTGTAGATCAGCACCTATAGTTTTACTGGATTGCAATTTTTACGCCTCCCCGTTATGCTGCAGGTATATGAGCAAAATCCTGCTTAAAGCCGAAGACCTGGACGGGTATCTTACCGAATCGGATAAGGGGTATATCTCCCGCATGAACGGCTTGTACAATCAGGTGATGAGCTGTTTCGCCGTGCTTTCCAAGCCCCTCAACCCTGCTGAACAAGGCCGGGAAGAAGCGACCCTCATCGGGCTTTATAATGAGATGGGTGCCTTGATGCAAGAATTGTGCAGCCATGAACCGGCTATCCGGGTGTATTCCTTCCTTACTCCCCAGGAAAGCCACCCTGAAGCGTCCCGGCTCATCGCGAAGCTCCGGGATATACAGACGGAAAACCATGAATTTGTCTATTACATACAACGGGCCTATGAAATGCTCTTCAAACTCGCTTACGGCGGCATACCGGGGAGCAATAAAAACTACCTGATCGTTAAAACCCCGGTAAACCTGCCGGTCCAGAACTATGCGGTACATAAAATCACCAATATTGATGATTCCATTGAGCATACGGTCATGTGCGTTATGCTCCGGGGGGCTTTGTTGCCCTCGATGATCATGTCTAAGGAGATCCAAGAGTATTCTTCCCATGGATATGTAACCCCCTTTGCCCTGTTTAAAATCAGCCGGGACGATACCAAACATGAGCATAATATGGAGTATGTTCTGGACCTGGACCAGTCCTATTTTGATCTGGAAGCCCTGCATGGCAAGGACCTGATATTCGCAGACCCTATGAACGCTACCGGGGGGAGCCTTGTAACGGTGGTCCAGTATCTCCTTAAAACCGGTATTAAACCCCGGTCTATCCGGTTTTTCAATGTGATTGCCGCCCTGAAAGGGGCGCTGCGGGTGGTTCGGGCTTTGGAACATTGTCAGGTCTTTACCTTATGGATGGACCCGGTGTTAAATGATGCCGCGTATATCATGCCGGGCTTAGGGGATGCGGGGGATCGCATCAACGGACAGGAGGGGGATCATCAGCGGAATATCATTCAGCTTATCGCTGACTATGGGGCTGCCATTGCCCAGTTGTATCGTGCCCAACTCAGGGAAATAGAGCATACCGTACTCAGGAAGATCCTGCAAAACCCCGCGTAGAAACAGCCCCCTAACCTTGAACAACTCTAATGCCCCGGGCCTCGTAACATACCGGGGACAAGAAAAATCCCTTCAAAAACCGAACGTTTAGGGCAGAGGACCTTATACAAAGGATATTGACTTCCAAGGTATTTTTATTTATAGTGAGTTCCTTGCAAAACCCGAACCTTCGGTTCGAGCGAACCGCTGGTTCACGGGCTGCAAAACTGCGTTTTGAAAGAGGCTCTCGTATCTCAATGTTTACATGAATCAGGCAGATAATTTTCAGTATATACCGAAAGTATATCTCGAATATCCGAGGAGTATCCTATGATTGATTTTACCATGTCGGCGCTGCTTGCCATTGATGTGCAAAATGATTTCTGTCCTGCCTATACCGGGGTTTCCGGGGAAAAGCGGCCGCCAGGAGCCTTGGCGGTCAACCGGGGGGATGAGGTAATTGACCCGCTTAATAGGCTGGCAGCGCAGGTGGTCCACGCCGGGGGAAAGGTGATTGCCACCCAGGATTGGCATCCTCAGGGGCATGTTTCCTTTGCATCGACGCATCCAGGGAAGCAGCTTGGGGATACCCTGGATTTGCCCGGGGTAGGAGGACAGGTCTTGTGGCCGGATCACGGTGTACAAGGGAGCCTCGGGGCTGCTTTCCATGACCGGTTCAATCTCAACACCGTCAGCCTCATCCTCCGCAAGGGGTTCCGCCGGGATCTGGACTCGTATTCCGCTTTTTTTGAGAATGACCGGAAAACCCCTACTGGCCTGGACGGTTTCTTACGGGGACTTTCACTGAAGACCCTGATAGTAGGGGGGCTTGCCACGGATTATTGCGTCCTCTACAGCGTCCTGGATGCGGTCCGGCTCGGATATAAGACCTTGGTCCTCATTGACGGGGTTCGGGGGGTAGATTACCCTGAAGGCTCGGTGGAACGGGCTTTTAAGGCCATGGAGGATGCAGGGATTATCTTAGTAGATTCAAAGGAGATAGAGGAAAACCTATGAATACCGCATCGGCGCTCTTTAGCGACTTTTATGCCCTTACTATGGCCCAGGGATACTGGAAAAATAATATGAACCGGCAGGCAGTATTTGAAATGTTCTTCCGCCGCCAACCCTTTGAGGGCGGTTTTTCGATATTTGCCGGGCTGGGGACCCTGGTGGAGCAGCTCCAAAAGGTTTCTTTTTCATCGGAGGATCTGGCCTATCTCCAGGGTTTAGGGCTTTTTGACGAATCCTTTCTTCAGTACCTCCAAAACTTCCGCTTTACCGGTTTAGTATGGGCTATGGATGAAGGAACCGTGATATTCCCCCAGGAACCCTTAATTCGCATCGTAGGAAAACTCATCGAATGTCAGATCATCGAAGGCATGCTCCTGAACATCATTAATTTTCAGAGCCTCATCGCCACCAAGACTGCCAGAACCGTGCTTGCCTCAGGTAACGGGTCGATCATGGAATTCGGTCTCCGCCGGGCCCAGGGTTTCGACGGCGCCATGTCTGCTTCCCGGGCGGCTTTCATTGGGGGCGCCGTAGGAACCTCCAATGTACTTGCAGGAAAGGAATTCGGCATCCCCGTGATGGGAACCATGGCCCATTCCTGGGTCATGGCCTACGCCGGTGAGGAAGCGGCATTTCAGGCATATGCAGACCTGTATCCCAAGCACCCGGTATTCCTCATCGACACCTATGATACCCTCAAGAGCGGGGCTCTAAATGCCGTCAAAGTGGGGAAACGCCTCGCTGCAGAAGGGAGAAATTTCGGGGTGCGGCTGGATTCCGGGGATATCCATTACCTTTCAGTAGAGGTGCGGAAACTCTTTGATGCTGCAGGACTCACCCAGGCCACCATTGCGGTATCCAATGATCTGGATGAAACCATCATTCAGGCCCTCACCGACCAGGGCGCCCCTATCAATAGTTGGGGCGTGGGAACCCAGATGGTAACCGGAGGGGTGGAAGCGGCCTTTACCGGGGTGTATAAACTGACCGCCCGGGAAGATGACCAGGGGAAGTTCCTGCCGGTGATGAAGTTTTCCGATAACCCGGACAAGACTACCACCCCTGCTGTAAAGCAGGTGTGGCGGATCAAGGATCCCCAGGATATGACGGTGGCGGATGTGCTCGGTGTGGATGATCCCCTGGATCCTGATACCCTAGAAACAGGGGCTACGTATATTTTGTGGCATACCTCTGGAGATTACCGTCATTTTGCCCATACCCTGGAAGGGACTGCGGAACCGCTCCTCAAGCTCCGCATGAAACAGGGCCGGCCCGTTGTATCAAGTCCATCTCTGGAAGAAATCCGCAGCCTGGTCCGTTCCGGACTTGCATCCTTTGATGCCAGTTACAAGCGCCTGCTCAACCCCCATATTTACAAGATATCTATTACCGAGCGGCTCAGGGGGCTGAAACGAGATCTTATCAAAGCCTATCTCGGGGCTCTGTGATTTTTTCCTTACGGATCCCCATCGCCGGCGGTCACTTTACCGCAGCCTAAAGGCGATAGGTATGGCTATCCGTGCCGGGGCCGGGGGCCGGGGGAAAGGGGCCGCGGCATATATGGTCTCCATAGCCGCTTCATCTAGGATAGGGTGGCCGCTGCTTTTCAGTATGGTAACCGCGCTGACCCGGCCGTCTTCATGAATGGTAAAGGACACCTGGGTTACCCCCTGTATGCCCGCTTTCCGGGCCGGAGCGGGGTAGACCAGCTTATCCCGGATCCGCCGCTGAAGGTAGCGGTATTTGCGTTTGATGTATTCGGTACTTTGAGGGGCTTTGTCTGTGGTCCTTTCGGTAGCCTCCACAGCCCCTTCCGGGGTTCCGGTATGGCCGGCCCCTTCCCCTGATACAAGGGCCGGGTCCGTCCTATCTTCCCGGACCTCCGGGGCTTCGACCTTTTCCTCAATCTGGTCAAGGTATTGTTCCGCAAGTTCCTCCTCAGGAACCGGAAGGGGCTCCGCAGGCAATGGGGGAGGCGGTTTCGGAGCAGCTTGAGGAGGAACTGGGGCCGCAGGTTCGGGCAGGGCGATGTTCACGAGGGAGAACGTTTCCTCCTGCCCCTTCAGGGCCGCTTGTGCCGGACCTTCCGAGGTTTTTACCGACAGGAACAGAAAAAGACCGGCATGAAAACATACTGAAACGCCGAGCATAAGGGGAAACAGGGCAGGCTTATTCATCAATACTTCACGGTCAGCATCAGGTTAAGGCTCCGGCCTCCTTGGAGGGAATATCGTCTTATTTCATAATACGTATCCAAGATATTGTCAAGTTCCGTGGAAATCGAAACCTAGTACCCAGTAACATCTAAAGCTTTACTCTACAATCTCAGGATAAAGCAGGGCTCCTGCATTTACTGTTCAAAGAGTACGGCAAGCAAATAGTCCGGGTTCATGGCGACAATGAATTGCCGTTTGGGACCGGTGATTTTCTTCTTGCCCATCCGGGGGCTTGGCG
>JAIRNP010000174.1 GCA_031258005.1 Treponema sp. | reverse complement strand
CGCGGCTGTTTTGGCTCTGATGGGGGGCCCTATGACCGGGGTTGACGCCGACAATTCGCCTAACTACCCCCCCCCCCCCCCCCAGAAAAACCCAACGTAATCGGTGAGAATCGGCAGCTTACGGTATCCTGGACCGAGGTGGAGCATGCTACAGCCTATGAGGTATGGTATGCCCTCGCGTCTGATTCCGAGTCCCCTGCACCGGACCCGAACAGGGCAAAACAGTATGTAGAAGCTACCTCCGCGCTAAACCTGGTCATCACAGACCTTGAAAACGAGACCTTCTACTATGTCTGGATAAAAGCCAAAAACCCAGGGGGAACCAGTGATTTTAGTGAGCCTGTCAAAGAAAGCCCCAAAGCGCCCCTCGCGCCGCCTCCTAGCCCAGAGATCCAAGACCCGCAGCCGGAAGGTACTTTTATTAGGGTGAAGTGGACGGCTATTCCCCAAGCAGACGGCTATGAGGTATATTACATTGGCGGCAACGCCTTACCGGGAACTCCTCCGGTGCAGGTAGAGGGTGGAGGTATTGATTCCGTCCTTACTCCCGAGCTGGCTGATGATACTACCTACTATGTATGGGTGAGGGCCCGTAACACCGCAGGTATCAGTACGGACAGTGGGGTGAAAAGCTGCACCACCAATAAGGGCGAAAAGGTCATCCGTACTTTCTCGATCGGGACGGCCCAAGGGATCATCGACGAAGCAGCCAAAACCATTCATGTCTTGGTACCCTTTACCACAAACCTGGCACAGATTACGCCCGTCATTACGCTTTCCTCCGGGGCAACGGTGAGCCCCGCTTCTGAAAGCGTAGTAGATTTTTCCGGTGGCCCCGTGAACTTCACCGTAACTGCGCAAAACGGCACGACCAAGGTTTACACGGTTACCGTAACGAAGAAAGGCCAAGCCTCCCTTACCTTAGCATGGGATGCGGATCAAGGGTTTACCGACTCCGGCATAGGGGCCTTTACCGTAGAAGACGTGGTCCTGGTTAAAGGCGGTACTGACAGCACTGCGGATATTGATCTTAAGGGTTCCTTCACGGCTTATGAATGGTATGTGGACAATGGCTTGAAAGGCAGGGGAACCCCGGATGCGGATACCCCGGAAGTACACCTGGATGCCCAAGCCTATTTGGTAGGGTTTCATCAGCTCGACCTTATCGTTTATGATGCGGCCGGGATCCCCTATGCAAAGGGATTGCGCTTTGAAGTGAAATAATAAGGAGGAATAGGAAACCATGAAAATCACCATTTCTGCTCTCAAATCATCCAGGTTCAAGGCACTGCTTGGCGTAATCCCAGGCGTGATCCTTTGGGCAGGCTGTTTTACCGGATTGGAAGCCCCTAGGTCTGGGGAAGAAACAGGGCTTGTACGGGTCTTAGTCGGCGGGAATCAACGGACCCTGCTGCCGGACCTGCCGGAACTAACCAGTCTGTACTATACCCTGGCCTTGCGTGCTGATGGCCAGAAGGATGTTTCCGCGTCTATCCCTCAAGGCGAGGCCAGCGCGGATGTGGAGCTTACCTCAGGAACCTGGACCGTAGCGGCCAAGGGTTTTGTATCCCAGGAAGATGCCGAAGATGAAACCAAGGCCTTGGTCCAGGGAGGGGCTTCCGTAACGGTTACCGCAGGAAACTCCGTATCCCTCCCGATCCCCTTGAGCGTAAGTAAAACCCAGAAAGGAACCGGAACCCTGCACTATGCAACCCGTAATATCCAAGACTTGAATCTGGACGCGGCGAATCTAAGCATCATTCCCTTGAGCGATGGAGCTACGGCGGCTTTGTCGATCCAGCTTCTGGAAGCGGGCAAAGGTTCAGGGGATATTTCCCTGAATGCCGGGTATTACCGGCTGTCTATTTCCCTTTCCAAGTACAGCCAAGATTCAAATGCCAGCATACGGGCAGGGAAGACCGAGGTGGTGCATATCTATGACGCGCTGACCACTCAGTGGGAGGATGGCCTTGATACCTATCCTTTCTATACCCTGCCTACCTTTGAGAACACTACGGATCTCTTGACCGCTATTGACGGGGCTACAGCTACTGAAGCAAATCCCTACCATGTTGCCTTGCGGGGATCTTATACGGAGGCAGAGCTCAATACCCTTTTTACGGAGATCCAGCAGAAAAGCACGTATAGTACCCTGGACCTTTCAGACTGCGAGATTGAAACCATTACCAATACCCTCACCAATCCTCAGTATGTGGTATCCCTCATACTGCCCAGGACCCTGAAAACCCTCGGCGCCTCTAACCATACTACCAGTACCTCTGTATTTAAGGGCTGGACAACCCTCAAATCGGCGGCCTTTCCCCCAGGTTCTGCCTTAGAAACCTTAGGGAAATACGCCTTCTATCAATGTACCGCCCTTATGTCCGCGGATCTGTCTGGGTGTACCGCCTTGAAAAGCACTACCTATACCTTCTATGATTGTACCGCATTGCAGGAGGTAAAACTTCCTGAGTCCTTGGAAACCCTCGGGGATTATACCTTTAGGGGTTGTTCGGCCCTGGATTCGGTGAACATGCCTGTTTCGCTTAAAGCTATAGGGAATTTTGCCTTCCAAAACTGCCAGATCCTTCCTTCGGTAAAACTGCCTGTTTCACTTAAATCCATAGGGAATTCCGCTTTCCAGGGGTGTCAGGCCTTTACTTCGGTAACCCTGCCTGCTTCTCTAAAGACCATAGGGAATAATGCCTTTGGTAATAGCACACAAACTAATGCCTGTACGAATCTTGATGTGGACTTTTCCCAGTGCCGTTCTCTGACCAGTATCGGGTCGTCCGCATTCAAGTATTGTGCAATTACCTCGGTGGATTTGTCTGGATGTATTCGGTTAGTAAGTATTGCTGGTTCCGATGCATTCGGGAACTGCACGAACCTTACTTCGGTAACATTGCCTGAGTTCCTGGATTCTATTGCAGCAAGTACCTTCAAGAACTGTTCCTCCCTTACCCGGTGCGTGGTATATGCGGTGGATCCTCCGACATTAGCTACAGATGCGCTTCTGAATACGAGCCCGGATCTTCAGATTCACGTACCTGCTGCTTCGGTGGCAGCCTACCAAGGGGCCGCGAACTGGAGCAGCCTCGTCGATAAGATCATTCCCATAGGAGAATAAGGCCATGGGAGGTGTAGAGCCGGCAGTGCCGGTTCTACACCCTTGCGTACAGAGAGCTTGAGAATAAAGGAATAAAATGAAGAAATCCCACAAGAAGTTCATCCCAGACCCTGTAGGATGGTGCGCCGTTGTGCTTGGTCTTTTCATCTTCGGAGCTTGCCCCCAAGCCACAGATGCTCCAGATGACCAATCTGGTAGAGAAACCGTTGATCCAGAGGACCAGCCTGGTGAAGAACGCATCCCCCCGGCTATCACCGGGTTTATCATTGCCGGGATTGAGGGCCGTATTGATGAGCAGGCAGACCCCAAGACCATTACCCTCATCCTGCCTACGGAAATCCCGCGGGAAGACCTTTCCCCGGAAATCATCCTGTCAGAAGGGGCCACTATACATCCCCTTTCTGGGGAAGCCCAAGACTTTACCCAGCCTGTGGACTATACCCTTACGTTGGCGGGTGTTCAGACGGTCTATCGGGTCATCGTAAAAAACAAGGCGGCCATAACCGGATTCAGGATTGGAGAAACCGAGGGCCTTATTGATGAGGATGCCAGTCCCAAGACTATCACCCTCATCCTGCCTGGAGGAACAAACCTGAGTTCCCTTTCCCCCGTGATTATCCTGTCGGATCCTGCTGCCACCCTAAACCCTGCTTCCGGGGAAGTCCAGGACTTTAGGGAAACCCGGATATATACCTTGGTTTCGGAGGATGTCCAGACTGAGTATCAAGTAACCGTAACCTGTGCGGTGCCTGATGCCGGCGATGCCCGGGCCATAAGCAGGTTCACCATTAACGGGATCCCCGGTACCATCGACGAAGCTGCAAAAACCATTACCCTCATCTTGGCCTTTGGAACAGATCTCAACGCCTTACGTCCTGAGATTGAGGTCTCAGCTCAGGCGCAGGTGAGCCCCTCCTCTGGGGAAGCCCAAAATTTCACGAACACGCTTCTTATGCCTAAAAAGTATAGGGTAACCGCGGAAAACGGGATGCAGGCGGAGTATAAGGTAACGGTGCTGACCGCTGCCCAAAACAGCTTCGCCCTGGTACTGAAACGGGAACTCAGCCTCAGCCCCAAGTCAGTGATCCTCTCAAAAGGGGAATCCGCATCGGTGAGCGCCACAAAAGACTATGACCGCTACCAATGGTATATAGACGGTAAGCCTATGGGAACCGATAGCAGAACCATCACCCTCAGGGCAGGGGACTATTTCATCGGCGCCCATTACCTGGGAGTAGTGGCCTATCAAAATGAGATTCCCTCTTATGTGGAACTGGTCTTTACCGTAACACCTTAAGAACAAGGAGCAAAATCAATGTACCGAAAAACCATATACCGGATCCTCCCGGCTCTAAGTCTTGCCCTGGGGATTTTTCTTGAGGGCTGTTCCAGTCACTTACAAGCTCCAGATATACCGGAGGGGCTTGGTCTCCTCCAGATACACCTTACTCCAGGGGAAGGGCGTACCCTAATACCGGATATCACCTTTGCCCGGTATGATCTCACCTTAAGCACCGAAGGTGAGGAAAGCATCACTCGATCCATTACTGCCGGGGAGTCCCTTACCGTGGAACTTATCCCGGTCATCTGGACCATCACCGCCCAGGGCTTTGCACAAGCAGGGGATGAGACCCCCATCGCCCAGGGAAGCCTATCCGTAAAGATCAAGTCCGGGTCCACCGAAACTATCACCCTTCCCTTGGGACCCCTAGAGGATGTTGGGGTGGGAACCTTTAGGTATACCATAAGCCTTCCTGAAGGATTGAGTTCTGCGACCCTCACCCTCAGTTCCCTGGCCAATTCAGAAAACCCGGTAATAAGAAACCTCGGGACTGAAGGGAGTAACGGTACGATCTCAGGCCGTGCCGCGGGGTATTATCGCCTCAACCTCACCATGGACCGGGAGGTAAGCCTTATAGCCGGACAGCGTACATCCTTGTCTGAAGTAGTCCATATCTACGACGGTGCAGAGACAGGGTTCATCCTTTCAGCGGAAGCTGCCGCAGCCTTGGCCTGGGCATACCTTCCAAAGGCCTGGCTGTCCTTTGATCACGGCAGGCGTATCACCGATGCGGATGTTCCCGCCACCCAAAATGCATGGGAACTTCAAAACACCTATTACGTTCCTTCGGGGCAATCCGTGGTTTTGGTTCCGCTTACCGGAAACATCCCGCAAGGCGCGGTGTATGAATGGACCATAGACAATACCCCGGTCCATACCGGCGAGATCCTGACCAGGGCCTTCACCGCTCCCTCCTCCTTGGTTAAAGTGACCGCCAAAGTAGACGCGGTAACCCATGCTACCGCCAGCACCCTGGTGAAGACCGCGTCCGCCGGTCCCCGTTCGGGGGGAACCAAAGCTCAGGCCGCTACGTGCATCGAGTTTAGCCCTGCTCCAGGGCAATTTGTAGGCCGTGGGAACGGGTATTCCAACCCTGCAATTACGGATCTTTCCAGCCTTACCGAGGAAGATGTCCGGGACATCGTACAGCAATACTTGGACGGTCACAGAACCTTTAACAATATCGACTACGATGGCAAGGTCTTTTCCTTAGGAGGCTGGGGAGGTTACTACATCCTTGGCTTTGATCACAGTGTACCCAATGGATCCGGGGCGGATCTCCGAATTGCTAGTAACTACCATGTGGCACATATGGGTGAAGCTGGGGTGGTCTGGGTGAGCCAGGATCTTAATGGCGATGGAAAGCCCAACGAACTCTGGTATCCACTGAAAGGTTCCCAAGCCTCCTCAATAAAGGGTTATGCCATGGTCTACTTCAAGCCCAGAGATGCCTCCTCTGCCTTCTGGATAGATACCCAAGGAGGGACCGGGACCTTTTCCTACTATCCAAATGGGAACGACGGTTACCCTTATCATATAACGGGAAAGACCGGAACCTACGTCATGTTTACCGGTACCCTATTACAGGATTCCAATCTGAACGGCTATGTAGATGCTGGTTCTGTTACTTTTGACCTCAGCGACGCGGTAGATGCGGCGGGTAATGGGCTTAGCCTAGAGTACATTGACTTTGTAAAGGTACAAACGGGTCTTAACAAAGACGGCGCGGGTGTAGGAGAATACTCCACTGAAGCCGGAATACCCGAGGATCTGCATTTTGGAGGGTAAAACTATGAAGTACTTATGGATGGTCCTGGCTCTGTTCCTGCTCTGGGGCTGTCAAGATCCCACTGATACGGTGGATACTGATGAGCCTTTGGGGGATCCTCTGGATTCCCGGCTCATCGGTACCTGGCGTTCCCTACCCAAGATGGATGCTGAAGGGTATGACATCAGCGATACAATTCTCGCGTATACCGACGGGGATGAGGAACAGGGATGGGACTTTGATTATGAAGGTACCATCCGGTATACTAAGCGCTTCAATGATACCGATGGCGTTATCATCATCGAGTACACCAAAGACGGCTGGCCGAAATACACCGAAGCGGGGCATACGGTAAGCGCCTATGTGGGCACGCCCATTCCCGGTCCTTTCTTTGGGATTTATTACTCCGGCCTCAATGCGGATTCGGTCACCCTGGCCAATACCACGACCCTTGATTCAGACCCTCCCTATGCGCCTCCAGAGACCAAAACCTTCGAGGAGGCCATCGAGAAATTCACCGAACAGACCCGGAACCGATTTGTCGCAGGGCTTGCCATACCCCAGCGGCGCTACCCTTGACCGGGGATACCATTGCCTCCTGTACCAAAGCCAGGGCTATACCCTATGCTGCTGGTACCGGGGGCAACATTTAAGTAATACCTGCTCCTCCCGGGGAAGGGAGATAAAATCAACCTCAATACCAAATTCTTTCCTCCTAAGTCCTCAATGCCCTGTATATCGGTTCTGCCATCATAATCGGTAAATACGGTATTACCCGGGGAATCTGGAGATAAATAAATATAAAAAGATAAAAAATCGATTGACATATTGTACTAGTTCATTTACTATTGTACTAGATGAATAGTACAAATGCAGAGACAAAACTCCGTTTTTCTCTGGACGAGACTAAGGGCGTACCGGTATATCGGCAAATAATCCAGCAGATAGAATATGCCCTATTATCAGGCCGGGTGCAGGCCGGGGACAGGCTGCCGACGATCCGTGCGCTCGCGGTTGACCTTAAAATCAACCCCAATACGATAGCCAAGGCATATAGTGAACTGGAGATCCGAGGCATCTTGAATAAACAGGTAGGGAGCGGCACCTATATATCAGGTAAAAAACCGGCAGGAGAGGAGGATGCCCGGGACCGGAAAATTCAGGAAGTCCTGGGACGGTTTATTGATGAGTTGTACTCCCTGGGAGTGGAAAAAAAAGAACTGGTGCATCTTATCGAGGCTTACGATGAAAGGAGGATGACATGAGCCTTAAACGAAGCGGTTTGGTTAAAGGCGGTGAGAAGCCCGGCAGAAACAACATGAAAACCCATCCGGCACCCCGGCAGCTACGGGATTTTACGGGTATGAAGCTGTTCGGCCTCATCTGTTGTGTTGCGGGAATCGTCCTGGGACTCCAGGGGAACCTGGGAATCCTGGGAGTTATAGGCGGGGATGCCCTGGCCGGCATCTCGGTATGCACTGCCGTGTATATCCTCCTTGTCCCGGCGGTACGGAAAATTGAAGAATGGGAACGGGCCGTCGTGCTCCGCCTGGGTCGTTTCCATACCGTGAAGGGGCCGGGACTTGTCTTCCTCGTCCCCGTGTTTGATAGAATCTCCCAGATCCTCGACATCCGCATCCGGGTTACGGACTTTGCCGCGCAGGAAACGCTCACCCGGGACTCGGTTACGGTTACGGTGGATGCCTTCGCCTTTTGGCTGGTCTGGGACCCTCAGAAGGCGGCCCTGGAAGTGGAAGATTACACCGAAGCAGTGGTCCTGGTTTCTCAGGCGGCGCTGCGAAACGCGGTCTCCAGCAATGACCTTTCCACCTTTCTTGAACGAGGAGATCTAATTGAAAAGCAGATCCAGGCCGAGGTGGAACGGCAGACCACTGAGTGGGGCATTACCGTACAGTATATCGAAATCACCGACATCCAGATCCCGGATGCCCTCCAGGATTCCCTTTCGCGGCTTGCTCAGGCGGAACGGGAAAAGCAGGGCCGGGTCCTGCTCGCTGAAGCGGAAATTGAAATCGCCAAAAAACTGGAAGAAGCGGTACGGATCTACGCGAAAAACGAACCGGCCATGAAACTCAAGGTGCTTTCGATCCTCAACGAAGGGCTCAAGGCAGGGAATTCCATGATGCTGGTCCCCAACTCCATCACCGAAAACCTTGAGGCGAAGGACATTTTCGGCCTGGAAGCCTTGACGGAACTGAGACGGGGTGAAAAGCGGGAAGGAAAAGAAGAAACCATAGGTAAATAGTGCTTTTATGCAAAAGTGAGCTTGTTCAAAAACCCGGTTGGTTTTGGAACAGCCTCAAGTATGAAAAGATTGAGGAGGCATGATATGACGGTGGTAAAAGCGGTTAATGCGGTTAAGGATTACGGACTGAACGGCCAGAAGGTCCACGCCCTGCGCGGGATAAACCTGGAGTTCCAAAGCGGGGACTTTGCCGCCATTGCGGGGCCTTCCGGGAGCGGGAAGTCCACCTTCCTCCACCTGGCGGGGTGTCTGGATACCCTTACCGGAGGGACCATGCGCATAGGCGGACAGAATGTGGCGGGGCTTTCCAAAAAGGCGCTGGCCCTGCTGCGGCGGCACAGTATCGGCTTCATCTTCCAGGCGTATAACCTAATTCCCGTTCTATCGGTGGCGGAAAACATCGGCTTTCCCCTGACCCTTTTGGGGGTAGACAAGCGGGAAATCCGGGACCGAGTCAGGCAGGTTCTGGCCCAGGTGGGACTTGAGGGTATGGAGAAACGCCGGCCCAAGGAAATGTCCGGCGGGCAGCAGCAGCGGGTGGCCATTGCCCGGGCCCTGGTAAAAGGACCCGCCCTGATCCTGGCGGACGAGCCCACGGCGAACCTGGACTCTACTATAGGCCGGGAGATCCTGGAACTCATGGCGAGCCTCAATAAACGCGAAGGGACCACCTTCATCTTTTCTACCCATGATCCTATGGTCATGGATTACGCCCGCCGGATTGTCCGTATCCGGGACGGGCAGGTTGAATCCGACGAGGTGAAGTAATGACCGTAACAAGCGTAATCGCATTAAAACGGCTGGCCCTGCGGAACCTGGCCCGGCACAAGGTGAAGACCATCCTTACCTGCGCGGCGATCATGGTGAGCGTAACGGTCTATGTCTGGATGGACAGTTGGATAGGCGGCATGTTTCTGGAATCCCGCCGGAACATCATCAACTACGAGATTGGCGCGGCAAAGCTCCAGACCAAATTCTACTTCGACAAAAAGGACGAGATGCCCGGCTACGAAACTTTCGGGGGCTGGGAGGATTACGCCGCGGTCCTTGACGAAGCAGGCTATAACGCCGCACCCCGCTACGCTTTTTCGGGAACCCTGTATTCCCTCACCGGTTCCGCGCCGGTGGTGATTAACGCCTGCGACCCTGAGGCGGAAGCGCGGACACTGGCCTACACGGACTATATCGAGCTGGGCCGGTACATTCGGAAGGGCGAATTCGGCATCGCCCTGGGGATGATGACCGCGGACAAGCTCCGAGCCGGCGTTCCCACCCGGCCGGAACCGGCGGAGCTGGAAGAACTGATTGCCGCGGTCCGGGTCGCCGCCGGCTTCGACCCCGGGGATGAAGCCTTTATCCGTTCCTGCTACGGGCCTATGGAGACCAGGGTCCAGTTCGGGGAAACCCGGGAATACGCGGAGGAGCGAGCCCAAAGCCGGCTGGTTCTGAAACGGGACCTGCCCCGGCCGGAGCTGGACCGGCTCTGGGAACTGGTGGACCGGACGGGCCGCAACGACGTGCGGATCTCCACGGTCATCGACTACAAGCTGGCCCCAGACGCTATCCGGCGGGACAAGTGGGACGCGGACCTCTGGCCCCGCTTGACCGGGGAAGAACAGCGGCTCGTGAGAGGGGCCTACGAATTTGACGAACTCACCGGCGCCTACCTCCTCGTGGAGGAAGACCCGGCAAAACTCGACACAGCCCTGGCCGCCATGCTCCGGGCGGATTTCTCCGGTGCGGTCCGGCATGTGAATCAGGTGATCGACGCAAAAGTGGTGGGCCTCGTGAACTCCCCGGACCCCGTCAACAACTACAACACCGGCTATATGCCCCTGGACGTACTGCAGGACGAGGCGGGGATGATGCTGGAAGGCCGGATCACGGAACTGTTGATCCGGGACAAGGCCCTGGGCGCCGCGGATATGAACAGTAACATCGAAACCAAAGCGGCCATACGCGCCGCCCTGGACAAAGGCCTGGCGAAACGGGGGCTCGCCCTCCCCGGCGAACTGGAGGTGTTTTTCTGGATGGACTATGTAAAAGACTACCTGGGCTATGAGGCCATGGAATCGGGGTCAACCAAAATTTTCTCCGTCCTTCTTTTTTTTCTGGCCTTCATCGGCATTTCTAACACCATGCTCCTGGCCATTTTGGAACGGACCAAAGAAATCGGCATGATGCGCGCCCTGGGTATGACCAACGGCCAGATGATCTTTACCTGCATGGTGGAGGCCTGCCTCCTGGGACTCATCGGTTCCGTCCTGGGCATCATCGCCGGCTGCCTCCTCAACATCCCCATGGTCAAGTACGGCGTGGACTTCTCGGAGATGATGGAACAGATGGGCGGCAACATGGGCTACCGCATCGCGGGCAACTTTCGGGGAACCTGGCGGCCGGGCGTCATCATAGGCAGCGGCGTAGTAGCCACGTTCCTCTCGTCCCTTATGGCCCTGCTCCCCGCCCGCCGGGCAACGAAGATGGAGATCACGGAAAGCTTGAGGTTTGAATGAAAAAAGTGAAGAGTGAAGAGAAGGGGAACAATGAACAAAAAGGAATAGAAGGAGTGTCAACCGTGTGGAAGGGCTTATTTCCGAATATAGATTATTTCGCCCGGATACCTGGCAACCGTTTCATCGGCGGTAAGCAGGGATATTCCTTTTGCCCCATCGTATCAAAGTCCGCCGGAACGGAGACACGGACCTTCAAAAACCCAATGCGAGATGGCCGCAAAGGGGTTTGAAATTCGGCGTGTTTTTCGGCGGAAAGATGAAGCGCCCCGTCAAAACGTTCAGAGAGGCGGCCCTCTGGTGGCGGGGTAGTTTTTCCGGGGGATTTAGCCAGATAAGGTTGAGGCGCTCCATATCCCGCAGGAGGTCGGGGGCGCCTGATTCAATACGGTCAACGGTTAAGGTCATAAGGTTTCCGTACCTTGGTATTTCATACCTGGATTATAGCATGAATCGGAGACAGTAAAAGGTGCCAGGCACCGGTAGAGGAGGTTTATATGAACGGTACTTATAAACAGGGGGGAACAGGGGCCCTTATCACCATCGCGTTCAGGAACATTTTCCGTAATCTCAGGCGGACCCTGTTCTGCGTGACCGCGGTGGGGATCGCGGTGTTCTTCATCGTGTTCTATTCGTCCCTCATCGACGGGATGATGAAGAGTATGCACGAGGTGGTGCAGGTCTTTGAGCTGGGCCATGTGCGGGCGGTGTCGGCACCATACGAGGCGGAGAGCGAGTACGGCCCGGTCCAGTACCCCGTGGCGGAAGGGCAGAGCCTCACCGCGGTAATGGAACGGATCCGGGCCATTACCGGCGTGCGGGCGGTGTTCCCCCGGATCTGCGCCTACGCCACCCTGCAGGAGAGCCTCGTGAAACACGCGACCCTGTGGGGCCTGAACATGGCGGAAGAGACGGCGGTGAACCACTTCAACCTCACCGACCGGAACGACGGCCTGGTGGAAGGCCGCTGGCCCGCTCCGGGCAGTAACGAGTGCGCCGTGGGCCGCAGGTTCGTGGAAAAGGCGGGCCTCAAGATCGGCGACCGTATCCCCCTCAAGACCGTGTCCGCCCAGTTCTCCGACAAGATGTGGGCCCCGGTGGTCAGCGGGATCTTCCGCTTCGACTACGCCAAGGCCGACGGGGAGACGATCATCGTGGACTTCAGCCGCCTCCAACGCCTCCTCGTGCTGGAGGACGCGGCCCAGCAGATCATCGTCTACGCCGACTCCCCGGAACAGAGCCCTCGCATCGCCGCGGAGGTGGAAAAGATCCTCGGACCGGAAGACGTGGTTACCGAGTGGCGGGATCAGTACTGGATCGTCATGATGAATATGTACGAACCCCTGTTCTACCTCATCTACCTTATCTTCCTCATCGTGGCGTGCCTGCTCATCGTCAACACCATCACCATGATCATCCACGAGCGGATCAAGGAGATCGGCATGATGGGGAGCCTCGGCATGACCCGGACCGAGATCGTGGGGGTCTTCTTCTGTGAGTCGGTGTTCCTCGCCATGGCCGGTGCCACCGCGGGGGTGATCCTGGGGGGCATCCTCACCGGCGTGGGCCAGTTCTTCCCCTTGCGCTGGACCGCCATGGCCGGCGAAAGCACCTTCGCCGAAATGCCCGCGGCCAACGCCATCTTCTTCGCCTTCAGTTTCGCCAGCCTGCTGCGAAGCTGGCTCATGGGCGTACTGGTGGCGTCCCTCTTTACCCTGTTCCCCAGCCTGAAAAGCGCCTTCGTGGAACCGGTGGAAGCGTTACGAAGATGACCCCCGAAGGGGGGGTCCCTGTAAAGGGGTGGGGGAAGAAGCCCCTTTCCTTGGGCCCGTGGCTCGCCACACGGGGTCCCACAGGGGGAACTTGCATAGATATACGCAAAGGGTCAGACCCTAACCGTATATTTATGCAGGGAACAGGGCTGTGTCCCCAAGGAACGGGGCTCGCCGGACCGTAGGTCCGCGCTCCGGCCAGTCAGGAAAGGGGCTGTGCCCCTAAGGAGGTTAGTAATGAGATGGTTAAGCGTTTTTCGGAAGGGGTTGTACCCCCCTTCGGGGGCAAAAGTAAGGGTATGCGCGTTTGTATTTGCGGTAACGGCGGGGGCCTTTGTGTACGGGCAGAACCCCTCCGCGGTGGAACTGCTGAGGCGGGTGGATGATAACGAGATATACACTACCATTGAGTACGAAGGGGAGATGCGCATCGAGTATCAGAACAAGCGGTTTGTCAAAACCATGAAAGCCTGGGCCCGGGGAAACACCGACAGCTTTATCGAGTTCACCAACCCTGAAGACCGGGGAACCAAGTACCTGAAAAAAGGCGGGCGTCTCTACGTCTACTCCCCGGATACCGAAGAGGTGATGCTCATTTCCGGGCACATGTTGAAAGAGTCCATGATGGGGTCGGATATGTCCTACGAAGACACCATTGAGAACGAGAAGCTGTCCGCCCGCTATGATCCGGTCCTAGGCGGCTCTGAGGGGTGGAATGGGCGGGACTGCTGGATTCTGGATCTGCGTGCCAAGAAAAAGACCGAAAGCTACCCCAAGCAAAAGCTCTGGATCGATAAGGAGACCGGGGACTGCCTCCACTATGAGCTTTTCGCCCTTTCCGGAGCAAAGCTCAAGGAATACACCCTCCATCGGGTGGAAGTGTTTGGAGGCCGCCGCTTCCCGGTGGAGATCGAAATCCGGGACCTCTTGCGGAAGGGCAGTAAGACTACCCTGATCATGCGGCAGGTGCTTATGGACAAACCCATCCCGGATGCCCTGTTCAGCCAGCGGAATCTGTCCCGCTAGAACCACGGAACTCAAGGAGGAACCAGGATGAGAACCATAGGAACGAAGGGACCCACGCCGCCCTTCCGAACCCCGCCGCGCCGTGTAACGCCCGCAGCAGGCGTAGGAATAAGGGGATTTTTTGCCGTAATGGTTTTGCTCGGTAGTACGGGAGGACCCGCTTGTGCCGAAGGGCTTACGGTTTCAGGGGTACTGGACAGCAGCCTCGCCCTGGGAGCAGGAACAGGAGAACTGCCGGATTTTTTCTACGGCGCCGAGGAGTACGCCAATCTGCGGGTCCAGGGGAAGCTGCGGGAGGGTCTATCCTTTTACAGCGCCTTTACCATGATCGCCGCTGCAGGAACCTTCGCGCAGAGCCTGAGCGCCCTTGAGTCCCCTGCGGTACGAGCCGCCTCCCCCCAGTATGCCGGGACCATAGAACTGGAACGGCTCTACTTCCGGCTGAACCGGGAGTACCTGGACATAGACGGAGGCCTCCTCAGGATTGCCGCAGGGTACGGTCAGGTCTTTGGGCCTTCGGATTTCCTCAATCCCAAGAATCCCCTGAAGCCGGATGCTCGTCCCCGGGCAGTCCTGGGGGGAACCCTCGCCGCCTATCCTGCAGATGCTCTCAAGGTGCAAGTCTTCGCTGCCGCGCCCAAGGATCCTTTTGCCCTTGACGGAGGAGGATTCCTCGGCGGTATCTGCGGGGAACGGCACGGAGACCGGGCAAGCATTCAGGGAATCTATGCCTACGAGTCCCCTCAGGAAGGTTCGCGGTGGGGTGTCCACCGGGCCGGATTTTCCCTCAAAGGAGATGTAATCCTTGGCCTTGTGGCGGATGTGCTCTATACCTACAATCCCGAAGGGGAGTTCGGCCTCCCCGGGCTTTCTGCCAGCGGGGGTTTTGACTATTCTTTTCTTGAAGGCCGATGGTATGTGCTTGCGGAGTACCTCTACAATGGTTCTGCATCGTCCACATCGGTGAAAAGCGGCAATCCGACCGGGTTTTCCGGGGAACATTTCCTGTATGGGGCCGTACAATACCTGGTGAATGATTATACCAGCCTTACCCTGGCCTGCCTTTCGTGTTTGCAGGATGCCTCCTTTACCCCGATCCTCCAAGGGGAGCATGAACTGATCCAGGGCTTCACCCTGATCATGGCTGCTCAGGCGCCGTTGGACGGGGATGTTTTGTTCGGGGACGGCAGCCGGGGAGAGCTGGGGCCTGAAAACAGGCAAGCGCGCTTCCTGTTTACCCTTAAGGCCAGGCTGCGTTTCTAAAGCAGTCCCGTAACCCAGTATGATACGGCTGCACCTAAGGCTTTATCATGAGGGTTGTGCGGAAACCTCAAGTTTCCACACAACCCTATTATATTACCCTAACCGGTATGCTTATTACCGATAGATTACGGTAAAGCTGCGTCAATCCCAAACCCTGAGATCCGGGGAATTGACCCTCACCAAGGGATTACCCAGGCTCTGCCCGGCTGCTGGTCAAGGCTGTTGATTCCGTACGGGAATAACCTTCGATTCCTTATATAAAAGATAAAATCATTACTGGAGCATACATCGCGCTATAAAATATTTGACAAACCCTCAAATACCCCTCACAATAAAACCTATTGAATGGGGGGTTAGTATGTTTTCAATTTTTGTGGACGATGCCAAGTGTTTGGGCTGTAAAAGCTGCGAGCTTGCCTGCTGCATCGCCCACTCAGCATCACAAACACTTTTTGGAGCCCTTAGTGAAGCAGTGCCGCCGCAAAACCGCATACATGTGGAGCCTTACGGAGCGGGAGCCTTTCCGCTCCAGTGCCGCCATTGCACCGAAGCCCAATGTGTCAAAGCCTGTGTTACGGGCGCTCTGAAATGGCAAGAAGGGGCGGTGGTCTATGATGGGGCACAATGTCTTGGCTGCGGGATGTGCGTCATCGCCTGCCCCTTTGGGTTTTGCGAATCCCTTAAAACCGCGCAACCTGCACGGGAAGCGGTCAAGGGGATAAGCAAGTGTGATCTCTGTGGAACGCGAGCCGCCGGTCCCGCCTGTGTTGAGGCCTGTCCGACAGGCAGTCTCACCTTCGGCACTCCCGGGGATTTCTCCCGGGCCAAGCGGCGTTCCTACCTGGTGCACCTGCAAAAGGAAGCGCACTAAAGCTACCTGAACCTCCTCGCCCTGAAGTGCGATGGAGTAGACTCTGCTGTGAATGAATCAAAGAGAGAGGAAAACAATGGCATGTAATACAGGTACCGAAAGTGGACGGACTATGGATCCGGCTGTACAGGACTTATGTAAGAAGGCGGCGGCTGAAGGCATTGATACCGCATGGGACCGTTACGAAAAGCAAAAACCCCAGTGCGGGTTTGGCGAGTTGGGGCTGTGCTGCCGCAACTGTTTACAGGGACCCTGCCGCATTAACCCTTTTGGCGAACCAAAGACCGGTATTTGCGGCGCGGACGCGGATCTCATCGTGGCCCGCAACCTTTTGCGCTCGGTAACCGGAGGCTCTGCATCCCATACGGATCACGCCTACAGCGCGGTACAGCTCTTGCGGCTTATGACCGAGGGAAAAACCCCTTACTCCCTCAAAGGAGCCGGTAAAATCCCCGGGGTGGCTGCCAAACTCGGCATAAACACCGCAGGGAAAAAGGACGAAGAAGTGGCCCATGAAATCGCCCTGACCGCGCTGGCTGACTTTGGCAACTATTCTGAAGCGCCCATGAAATGGCTCACCGCCACCGCGCCGGCGGAACGGGTAGAACTCTGGGGAAAGCTGGGCATCCTTCCCAGGAACCCGGACCGGGAGATCCGTCAGGCCATGCACGGGACCGCTATGGGTGTCGATGGCTCGCCTATGAACCTGTTGCTGGCTTCCCTCAAGAGCGGCCTCATCGACGGCTATGCAGGATTGCACCTGGGGACCGATGTGCAGGACATCATCTTCGGCATTCCCACCCCGGTAAAGACCGAGGCGAACATGGGGGTCCTGGATAAAAACACGGTCAACATCATCGTCCACGGCCACATGCCGGAAGTGTCCGAAAAAGTGGTGGAATGGGCGGAGAAACTGAGTTCCGAGGCAAAAGCTGCGGGAGCCGAGGGCATTACCGTTGCGGGTATCTGTTGTTCCGGGAATGAAGTGCTTATGCGCCACGGCGTACCCTTGGCTGGCAATTTTTTGAGCCAAGAACTTGCCATCATCACCGGTGCAGTGGACGCCATGGTGGTAGACGTCCAGTGTTTTATGCCGGCCATCACCAAGGTTGCTGCCTGTTACCACACCAAGATCATCACCACCCAGGCCATTGCACAACTCCCCGATGCAGAACACATCCCCATAGAGCCGGAAAATGCCGATGCAGGCGCTCAAAAGATCCTTCGCCTTGCCATCGAAACCTATAAAAAACGGAACCCCTCCAAGATCCACATACCGCCGCACAAGAGTGAAGCCTGGGGCGGTTTCAGCGTCGAGGCGATTGTGGGGGCCCTTGCCAAAGTGGACCCGGTACAGCCCTTAAAGCCCTTGGTGGATAGTATCGTCAACGGCACTATCAAGGGCGCCGTGGGGGTAGTCGGTTGTAACAACGTGAAGATTACCCAGGATGTCTTCCATGTAGAACTCATCAAAGAGCTGCTGGCCCAGGATGTGCTGGTGGTGGCTACGGGCTGTTCCGCTCAGGCCCTGGCAAAGTACGGTTTTTTAAGTCCTCAAGGGGCAAAAACCTATGCAGGTAAGGGACTCCTTGCGGTGTTAACCGCGGTGGGCGAAGCCGCAGGGTTAGGCGGCCCCTTACCACCGGTACTGCACATGGGAAGCTGTGTGGATAACTCCCGTATAGGGGACCTGGTGGGCGCGCTTGCGGCCTATCTCAAGGTACCTATCAAGGATCTGCCCGTGGTTGCCTCCGCGCCGGAACTCCAGCACGAAAAAGCCGTGTCCATCGGCGTGTGGGCCGTGGCCTTGGGACTTATGACCCATATCTCCCTTCCCCCGCCGGTATTGGGCAGCCCCCTGGTGTCTCAGGTGCTTACCGAAGGCATCGAAGGTATTACCGGAGGTAAATTCTACGTGGAAGGAGACTCCCATAAGGCTGCAGCAGGCATTTTGGCGCATATCATGCAAAAACGCAAAGGGTTAGGGCTTTGAGCAGCGAATTTACGGCGATTTTTGAACCATACCCCCGGGAGCGGCGCTATGCCTTGGCTATGCTCATGGATGTACAGAACCGCTGCCGCTACATTCCCCGGGAAGCCCTGGAAGAACTGGCTGCGTACCTGGCTGATGAAAAGGTAAAGGTGTCCTCCCTCTATGCTATGGCCACCTTTTACCGCGCCTTGAGCCTTGAACCCAAGGGGCAACACCTTATTAAGGTCTGCGACGGGACTGCCTGCCATCTGCGGGGCACTCCCCTGCTCCTGAATACGATAAAACGTACCCTGCACATTGGTTCTGGGGAAACCACAAAAGACAAACGCTGGTCCCTCGAGACGGTTAATTGCCTGGGGGCCTGCGCACTTGCGCCGGTGATGGTGATTGATGGTAAATACCATCCCCAAGTCAAAGCCGAAAAAGTGAGCGAACTACTCGCTCAATACGAGAAAACAGCATGAGGGATCCGGTAATTTTAGTATGCTGCGGCACCGGCTGTATGGCTCATGGTTCGCTTTCGGTAGTGGAAGCCCTTACCCAGGCCCTTGAAGCCGGGGGATTAGGGGTCCCCGTAAGGGCCTTTACCAAAAAAACCGGCTGTAATGGCTTTTGCGAAAACGGCCCCATTGTACGGATCCTGCCCGAGGATATCTCTTACTATCGGGTTACCCAAGGGGACGCGGGGGATATCGTCGCTGCCCTGGCGGAAGGTTCAGTGGTAGAGCGGCTCTTGTACACCAACGAGGAAGGCAAGAAGGTGCATTCCCAGCAGGAAAACCCCTTCTATACCCAGCAGCATAAAATCGCTTTGCGGAATGCCGGGCTTATCGACCCTGGGGACATCAACGACTCCATTGCACGAGGGGGCTACGAAGGCTTAAAAAAAGCCCTTACCCTGGGTGAAGATGCCATCATCAGGGAGCTCGAAAAATCCGGCTTGCGGGGACGGGGAGGCGCAGGCTTTCCTACGGGCAGAAAATGGCGGGAATGTGCTCAGTACCACGACTTTCCCAAGTACGTGGTCTGTAACGGAGACGAAGGAGACCCTGGGGCCTTCATGGATCGTTCTATTATGGAAGGGGATCCCCACAGTGTCATTGAAGGGCTGGCAATCGCCGCGCTTGCGGTGGGCGCCCAAGAAGGGTTCATGTACATCCGGGACGAGTACGGTCTTGCCATACAAAACGTTACCGCTGCCCTTGCCGCGGCTCGGGAAAAAGGGTTTTTAGGTAAAAACATCCTGGGTTACGGTAAAGACTTTGACATTTCACTGGTCCGCGGGGGAGGGGCCTTTGTCTGCGGAGAGTCTTCAGCATTGATGGCTTCCATCGAAGGCCGCGTGGGTGAGCCTCGGACCAAGTACATTCGTTCAGCAGAGCGGGGATTGTGGGACAAGCCTACGGTGCTCAACAACGTGGAAACCCTGGCCAACGTACCCTATATCATCACCCACGGCGGTGAAGCGTATGCGGCAATCGGTACCTCGGGAAGTACCGGTACCAAAGTCTTTGCCCTGGTCGGCAAGGTACGGCGTACCGGGCTCGTGGAAGTACCCATGGGGACGAACCTCCGTAAATTGGTCTTTGAGATAGGCGGCGGGGTACCCCAGGGGCGGAAGTTTAAGGCCGTACAGACCGGCGGCCCTTCGGGCGGCTGTATTCCTGCCAGTCTTATGGACCTGGCCATAGACTTTGACACCCTGGCTCAGTACGGTTCTATGATGGGTTCCGGCGGGGTAATCGTCATGGACGACCGAACCTGCATGGTGGAGGTAGCCCGTTACTACATCAATTTCTTATCCGAAGAAAGCTGCGGTAAATGTACCCCCTGCCGTGAGGGATTGCGCCGGATGCTCCAGATCCTTACGGGTATCTGCCAAGGTACGGCCATGTCTGGAGACATCGAAGAACTGGAAGGGCTTTGTGAGGTGATGAGCGAGGCTGCCTTATGTGCACTGGGCAGAACCGCGCCCAATCCTGTCGGATCTACCATTAAGTATTTCCGTGAAGAATACGAAGCCCATATCAACGAAAAACGCTGTCCTGCCGGGGTCTGTCCTGATCTCACCCGGTTTGTGATTCATACTGAATCCTGCTCAGGCTGCGGTCAATGCAAGAAAGCCTGCCCTACAGGGGCAATTTCCGGTGAAAAGAAAAAAAAACACCGCATAGACCTGAGTCGCTGCATAAGCTGCGGCTCGTGTCGGGATGGCTGTAAGTTTGGCGCAGTGGGGACAATGGGTAAAACGGAGGCACTTCATGCTTGAGGTACGCATCGACGGGAAACGTATCCGGGCCGAAAAGGACGAATTTATTCTGCAGGTGGCAAAACGGGAAGGTATAGTACTACCTACCTTATGCCACCACAAGGCTATTGCAGGATTGGGAAGTTGCCGGATGTGTATTGTCGAAATAGATGAAGGGACTGGGCGCAAGGTGGTTGCCTCCTGTGTTTACCCCCTTAAAAGAGCCGGTGAAATTTTTACCAAAAGCGAAAAAATAAGCCGCCTGCGCCGGGGTATCATCTCGATGCTGCGGGACCGGGCGCCTCAAGACCCCTACTTGCAGCAACTCTGCACCGAGTACTCGGTTCCCCAAAGCCAGCGCTATGTTGTACCGCCTAACCTCAAATGCGTGTTATGCGGACGCTGCGCTGCGGCCTGTGCTGCTCTGGGAAATGGGGCCATTGCCACGGTGGGAAGAGGAACCGCTAAAAAGGTCTCCACTCCTTACGATACCGGTTCCTCGGACTGCATAGGCTGCGGTGCCTGCGTCCAGGTCTGCCCGGTAGGTGCCATCGAATGTATCGAAACCAAGGATACTCGAACCCTCTGGAATAAGACCTTTACGCTTATTCCTTGCGAACAGTGCGGTGTCCCCTTTGCAACCAAAGAAGCCCTGAATGTGGTGCGGGAGAAGACCTTTTCCGGCACACACTCGCATTTAGCACTTTGTCCTGATTGCAAAAGAAAGGAGGTACTACGTACTCCAGTGCGAGCAAAAGAAAAAAGTCCGCCTGACTAAAGTCCGATACAAGTCTGGCAAAATGCGGAGTATTTTGCTGCTTTTAAGCGGAAGTGGTTTAAAATACCTGAAAAATACCGGCTAAGGTGCTATAGTACTAGCTAGATAGGTTACAAAAAATCTATATAAAATGGGGCTTTTTCTAAATCACCCGTGAAAGAGCCCAAAATGACTAGATAAAGTTCCTAGTATATGGTAAAATAGGTGTATTATATTGATAGATGATATAAGGAACATGAGAGAAAAAGAAGGATCTTACGTTTGGCCCGTGCATGACTCACGGCAAGTTGTGCTTTTTCTCCTTGGATCTTAATGGAGAACGGGCAGGGATACGTGACTAATCCATAATGGTATAATAGTAGAATCAAAGGGGTGATTGTGCAAATCCCGCACATATATACCCTTTGCTATAAGGTTCTTGTATAAGACCTGCATATTGTTTTAAGGAGTTTTTTATGAAAAAAATGAACACCTATTATCTTTTTTTCCTCGTTTTGGCCTTGGCGGTCTTGACCGGGGTAGGCTGTGCTTCGTCTCCCTCCAAGGGTGGAGCCCAAGTGGAACTGCCTGATTTCGTTATGAATCCCCCGCTCCAAGAGGATGCGATCTTCGGTATCGGCAGCGCAAAACTAGCCACGGTTAATCAGTCCCTCACCATGGCAGAAGCCCGGGCCCGGCAATCCCTGGCCTTCCAACTCAATGCTAATGTACAGGCCATGATCACGGACTATGCCCGTTCAGCGGGTACGACGAATAGCCAGGCCAGTCTTGAGTTTTCTGAAAGCATTGGCCGGCAGTTAACCCAAACCACCTTAAGCGGAGCGATACCGGTGAGGCGGGAACAGACCAAGGATGGTACGTTCTGGGTCCTCATATCCTATAGTAAGGCCGATGCAGCCAGGGCTGCGGCAGATATTATTGAGAATGAAGCATCCAGGTATGCGGAGTTTAAGGCCATGGAAGCCCTCAAGCTGATGGATCAGCAACTAGAGCGGATTGACACGAAGCCTGAGGTGGTAAGCCAGTAAACAGGTTTATGACGGGTATGGGGGAGTGGATCCTCCATACCTTATAAAGGATATCCTTATGCCATGGTATGTCGGGTTAGTCTGTTCGGTCTTGTTGTTTTCTTGTGCGGGTTCTCCGGATTCCCAGGTTTCACCTTATGTAGATGTCGATCAGGATTTTTGGAACCTCTTACCGGTGAATGGAGAAAACAGCGAATTGATCTTTATCGGCGTGGCGGGGGTACGGATGAACCGCCAGGAGGCCATTGATTTAGCCCTGGAAGATGCTGCCCGGCGAGTGGCCTTTTTCCAGAGGGTAGCTGGGGAAGTCTTACACCGGGTAGAGATCGGAACCGGTTTTTTGGATTACCGATCCGAACATCAAGCGGCCTTGCATTACGATGCGGAAGGGTATGGAACTTATCGGGAGGCTTTGGAATTTGATCCCGAACAGGATGTCCGGATCGAACACCAGGCGGTCTTTGTCCGTACCCGGTATCGGGCTTCCCGGAGCCTCCCGGTTAAGCACCGGTACGCGGTTAAAAACGAACGTCCTCAGTGGGTGGATAATCCGCCGAAACAGATTTCCGGTTTTTGGGTAGGGGTTGGATTCGCGGGGCCTCGCTTGTACCATAAGGACACGGTGATTGCCTCCTATGAGAATGCGGTTTTCTCGATTATTGAATCCATTTCAAACACCGTAAGCTCCAAAGTGGAAAGCGTCCAAGACTCAGGGGGTGCCTTTTCGGCTTTTTCAGTCGTAAACAGTAACGAAGTAAGGGCTTCCGGTACCTTAGGGGGGTTTTATGTACTGGAAACCTGGACAGATCCTGCCACTAAGGCTGTATGGACCTTAGCCATTGCTGAAGCCCCATGAACCGGTCCTTTTTTATGTCCAAGGGCCCCCGCTAAGCCAGATAAACCCCTAGATAGAGAGGGAAAAAGTGCTATTCCGGGTTTGGTTTATCCGGTCTAAGGGGGGTCTTTCAAGAATTGCATGAGATTGCTAAAATAAAATTGACAATACCCTATCTCCATGATACCGTTAAAATAATCTTTATATTTTTTATAATATTTTTTATATTCTTTGGAGGAAACCATGAAATGTAAAAGACAATGGGCAGTAGGGGTCTTGTTAGGCTTTACTGCAGTGGGCAGTCTCTTTGCGGGTGGGAGTAAAGCTCAGGGATCGGCAGCCGGTCCAAGTGTGCAAACGGTAACTATCAAGGTGGGGGACAACTGGGGCGGTACCCATCCCATGGCAGCAGCCTTGGATACCGTATTTAAGCCCCAGATTGAACAAGCCTCAGGGGGAACCCTGAAAGTAGATGTATACCATGACGGTACCCTGGGTAATGAAGGGGATCTGTGGAACGGAGTACGCAACGGAACCATTGAGGTGGCTATCGTGGGTACCCCCATGAACCAGGAATATCCTACCATGCTGATTTCCGACTGGCCTTTCCTGTACCGGGATCTTACCCATGCGAAGAACGTCTGGACCGGTCCCATTGCAGAGGAAATCAACCGGGAATTCCATCAGAAATTCCCCACCGTCTCCATGTTGGCTTGGGGGCCGAATAGCGCCCGGACCTTTACCAGTAATAAGCCCCTCACCTCAGTGGATGAGTTTAGAGGTCAGAAATTCCGGATGCCCGGTAACCCGATCCATGTAGGGATTGCCGAAAATTTAGGGGCCAGCGCGCAGGTTATCCCCTTAGGAGAACTGTTCTCGGCTCTGGAAACCGGTGTAGTGGATGGTCAGGATAATGGTATGGTTACGGTGATAAGCCAGGCTTTCTATGAAGTACAGAAATACCTCTATGAGACCAATCATATCATTGCTACCCTGGAAATCGTGGTAAGCCAGAGCTTCTACAATAGCCTCACCCCAGAACAGCAAAAAATCGTTGCTGACGCGGCAAAAGCCACCACGGTGAAGGCCTGGGACGACTACATCAAGAGCGTGGATAACGACCGCCAATTCTTGCGGGATAAAGGGGTAATTGTAACGCCCACTACTGCCGCAGATCAGCAGCGGATCATCGAGTTGATTCAGCCGCTTACCGATAAACTCTACGCGGAAAATGCATGGGCAAAACCCCTCACTGACCGGATCAAAGCGGTCCAATAAGGTTCTACGGTTAGCCTCCTGGTTTCAAGGTCAGGGGCTAACCAAGGAAGGGCAAGGTTTTTATCGTTACGTTGTTTAGAGGAGGTTTTGTTGAAAAAGATTTTGGATACCCTTTTTAAGGCTATTGAAATTCTGATTGCCTTCTTTCTGGCGGTTATGATAATCCTTGTCTTTATGAATGTGGTTTTCCGGTACCTGTTCAGCAGGGGTTTTGCATGGTCCGAGGAAATTGCCCGGCTCTGTTTTATTTACCTCGTGTACTTGGGATCCATCGGGGCCATGCGGGATAATCGGCATCTGCTCATCGACAGTGTTTTGAATCGAGTACCGATGTTTGGGCAAAAACTCATCTATGCCCTCGTACAGGGGGGTATTATTTGGCTCATGGTTATCCTCGCACAGGGCAGTTGGGGCTTGGTCATTCAAAATTTGCATGATAACTGGGTAGCCACCAAATTTCCCACGTTTTTGGTGTATACCTCGGGTCTCATAACCGGGATTGCTATTGGGATTATCGCTTTGGCAAACCTCTTTCGCTTACTCATCCTGAAAATACCGGTTTCTGAGCTCATCAAAATCCGGGATGACCAAGATACCGACCAGGTTGTGGATACTCAGTAAGGAGGGAAATAGTATGGTTGCATTATTCACTACGGTTTTTTTGGCGTCCTTGATTATTTCCATAATGCTCGGTCTTCCTATTGCGTTTTCCCTTATCCTGTGCGCTGCCACCACTGCTCTTGCCATGGGAGGAAACGCGACTAATCCCCAGATTGTGGCTGCCCAACTGATGCGGGGTACGGACAGCGTTACCATGATGGCCCTCCCTTTCTTCGTCCTGGCAGGAGAATTAATGAACAAGGGGGGCCTTACTAAACGGATCATTGATTTTTGCAATATCTTTGTTGGCCGGGTTCGGGGCGGCTTGGGGTATGTAACCATCCTGGCCTGCCTCATGTTTGCTAGTCTCGTGGGGTCTGCAGTGGCCAGTACCGCAGCTCTGGGGGCGATCCTTATTCCTATGATGGCTAATTCGGGGTATAACCGGGCAAAAGCTGCGGGCTTAGTGGCCAGCGCAAATATTGTGGCTCCCATTATGCCTCCTTCCATTCCCATGATCGTTTATGGCGTTGCCGCAGGGGTATCGATCAAAGCCCTGTTCTTAGGGGGGATTGCCCCGGCAGTGTACCTCACCATAGGGATGAGCGTGGTATGGTTCATTGTTTCCCGTAAGGACGCGATAAAATCCGACGCCCCCAAACCGACCTTAAAAGAAACGGTCATGATATTCTTTAACGGATTGTGGGCCTTATTGCTTCCCTTGATCATTCTCTTTGGGTTGCGGGGTGGTATATTCACCGCCACTGAAGCCGGGGTGGTTGCGGTGGTCTATGCCCTCATCATCGGTATCTTCGTGTACCGGGAACTAACGCCGAGAGCCCTTTTCAGCGCATTCATCGCGGCAGCGAAGATGTCTGCGGTGGTCATGTTCCTCGCTGCCGCGGCTCAGGTTGCGGCATATTTCCTGACCATTTCTCGGATTCCCCAGCTTATAACCGCTTCTTTAAGCCCCTTGGTGAGCAGGCCTATGCTTCTCAATGTGGTGCTTCAAGTAATTATCATCCTTATGGGAACTTGTGTGGATGTAGTGCCTACGATTCTTATCATGACCCCGATCATGTTGCCCCTGCTCAAGGCCGCTCATATTGATCTCGTGTATTTTGGGGTGGTATTTACCTTGGCAAACGTCTTGGGATTGACTTCCCCGCCGGTGGGACCGGTACTCAACGTTGCCTGTGCTACAGGAAAAGTTAAAATGGAAGAGCTCTTGGGGCCGGTTATCCCCTATTACGTCTTTCAGGTGATTCTGGTATTCCTACTGGTATTTTTCCCTCCCCTTATTACCATACCCCTTAAATGGATAGGCGGTTGAGCAACGGCTATGGAGAAACTATGAAACAACTACTAACGGAAAAACCAAGGGTTCTGAAGATGCTTCAGGTGGATATACCCAAGATAGAAAAAACTACCGATGTACTGGTCCAGATGAAGGCTGCGGGGATCTGCGGTTCGGATGTGCATATTTATCACGGCACTTCCCCGGTGGCTACCTACCCCCGGGTCATGGGGCATGAGATAGTAGGGGTGGTCGCAGAGATTGGGAAGGAGGTTACCCGGGTGAAGATCGGGGACCCGGTGATTGTGGATCAGATCGTCAACTGCGGTACCTGTTATCCCTGCAGCATAGGCCGGCCCAATATTTGCTGTAACCTGAAAGTCCGGGGAGTTCATATTGACGGGGGCTATCAGGAGTACCTGGTAGCGGGAGAGGAAGCGTTGCACCACTTGCCGCCGAAACTTTCCTTTACCGATGCGGTGATGATCGAGCCTATGAGCATTGCTTTTCAGGCCTGTTCCCGGGCGGAAATCACCAAAGCGGATATAGTGTTCATTCTCGGCGCCGGGGCGCTGGGAAAGAGTCTCATTAAGGCTGCCCGTTTAACCGGCGCCCGCATCATCGTTTCGGATGTGGTGGATGAGCGCTTAGCAGAAGCTAAGGCCTTGGGGGTGCATGAAGTCATCAACGCTCAAAAGAAAGATCTGGCTGAAAAACTTAAAGCATACACGCCCTGGGGTCCCACGGTTTCGATTGATGCGGCAGGGTTCCCCGGCTCGCTACCCCTGCTTACGGACCTCACCTGCAATGCAGGACGGATCATCACCATGGCTTTCCTGGACGAGCCTTCTCCGGTACAGCAGTTCAAGATCACCGCGAAGGAATTGGATGTCCGAGGTTCACGGCTACAGAACAACAAATTTACGGAAGTAATTGCTGCTTATAAAGAAGGAAAGATCCCTATCGAAGGGGCGGTTTCTCATGTAATTCCTTTTGCGGAAGCCATCAAAGCCTTCAGTATGATCGATGCAGGAGACCCAGCTATCAAGAAGATCGCCCTGTCCTTTGCATAAGAGGGGCTTGTGAGTATAATCACCTTATGTATATGACGATGCGCTGGTTTGGAACCGGCTATGATGCTATTACCTTAGCACAGATTCGGCAAGTCCCCGGGGTAAGCGGGGTTATTACGACTCTATACGGAACCCAGCCAGGGGATGTATGGGAACGAGAAGCCATCGCGGCCATGAAAGCCGAGGTAGCGGCCGCCGGGCTTACCTTGGCAGGAATTGAAAGCGTCAATGTGCATGATGCTATCAAGATCGGGGAACCAGAGCGGGATAGGTATATCGACCATTATATCACCACCCTGAGCCGATTAGGGGAAGCGGGTATACCTATGGTCTGCTATAATTTCATGGCTATCTTTGATTGGACCCGTTCGGATCTGGCCAAGCTGCGAAGAGACGGCAGTACCGCTATGAGCTACGATCAAACGGTTATTGATCGTATGGATCCTGAAGGTATGTTTAAAACCATGCAGACCCAATCTCAGGCGTATACCTTAGCCGGCTGGGAACCGGAACGTTTAAGCCATATTAGCAGCTTATTTGAGCGGTACCAGGGTATTACGGGGGAACAGCTCTTTAGCAACCTCATCTATTTTCTTAACGCGATCATGCCTACCTGCGAACAGTACGGTATCAAGATGGCTCTGCACCCGGATGATCCTGGATGGCCGGTATTTGGACTTCCCCGGATCATGACCTGCAAGGAACAGCTCCTCAGGCTCATTACCACGGTGGATAATCCCTGCAACGGCGTAACCCTCTGTACCGGTAGCCTGGGGACTAATCCGCACAATGACATTCCAGATCTTATCACCGCCCTCAAAGGCCGGATCCACTGCGCCCATGTGCGGAACCTACGCCACAACGGTCCCGGTAATTTTGAGGAATGCGCCCATCTATCGGCGGATGGGTCTATGGATATGTTTGCCATCATGAAGGCCCTCTACGATACCGGCTTCGACGGCCCCATCCGGCCGGATCATGGCCGAACCATCTGGGGAGAAAAGGCCATGCCCGGTTACGGTCTATATGACCGGGCTTTGGGGGTTTGCTATCTCAACGGCTTATGGGAGGGGATCCAGAAGATGTCGCCAGGGGTGAAGCGCAAGCCCTAAAGAGGACCGGTATGGGAGAAACCCAAAATATCCGAGAACCCAAAAATGCCCTGGTATTAACGGGTTCTCCCCGTCCTCATGGGGCAACGAGAGCCCTGGTGGATTGTTTTGTAGCGCAGTGGCACGCTCAGATGAAGCCTGAAGACCCCGTGCAGATCATCTCCGCTTATGAGCTTGCCCTTAAACCCTGCATCCATTGCGGGTATTGCAAGCATACCCAAGGGTGTATCTATGATGATTTCATTCCCCTGGATCGGGCCTTTCAAAATGCGGACCTGTTAGTGGTGGCTTCTCCGGTGTTTTGTCTGGGATTCCCCGCTCCGTTGAAGGCTATTTTTGACCGTACCCAGCAGTACTATGAAGCCAAGTTCTCTTTGGGGATTCAAAAACCCGTAGCAAGACCAAAATACGCCCTTTTTCTGGTTACCTTTGGTTCTCCAGATTCCCGGGGAGCCGCCATGATGGAAGAACAACTACGGCTGGTATTTCATTTGCTCAATGCACGGCTGGAACACACGATTATGGCCCGAAATACGGATACGCTTCCTCTGGACCGGATAGGCTTAGCGGATACGTGCCAAAGGATTCTACAGGACTTCAAAACAAAAATGCATGCACCGAACCGCTCCGGACAACACCCATAGGATGTGTAGTTTCTGTAACCCTTCACCGCGAACCGGTTTCTTGCAGAGGAGGCCGGAGCACCACCAGATGCCGCTCCTCCGCAAGGAAGGGAATCCAGAGGGGTATTTGCTCCCAGCTTCCAAGAGCGGCTTCCACCCGGTGCATCTCCGCAGTAATGGTGTCTTGACGGCCCTTGTAGGCGAACAAGGCCCCGCCCGGAACCAAAAGCCGGAAAAGGGATGTAAGGAGCTTTGGCTCCAAAGGCCTGAAGGCCCTGAAGGTGATGAGATGAAACCGTCCTTGCGGGGACTGTTCCATCTCCCTTTCTTCAATCGTTACCCGGGAAAGCCCTAGTATGGCTTTGGTATTTCTAAGAAAACCTGCCCGCTTTCCCATTCGCTCAATCAGGGTGAATCTATATTTTTCGCTATCCAGGAGACTTAGAGCCAAGGGGATACCGGGTGTAACCTGGCACGAAAAATAAGAATTTTTTGCACGGAAAGTAAGAATTCGCCGGTCAGAATTTGCACGAAAAATAAGAATTTTATTGCTAAAAAATAAAAAAATCCCCACTATGA
>JAIRNP010000082.1 GCA_031258005.1 Treponema sp. | reverse complement strand
TTGGGACATACCATCGAAATAATCCCCATAGACAATCCGGCAAGCTACAAGAAAGGGTTCAAGCCGAAATTCAGGGTGTTATTTAATGGACAGCCTTTGGCAAATGCGGAAATTGCCGCAACCTATGATTATTACAACTACAAAACCGCCAATGCCTATGCGCAAACCCAAAAAACCGATGCCAAAGGGGAAGTACAATTTAACATCACCAATTCTGGCATTTGGCTCGTCCGGATCAGCGATACCCGCAAGTCCCAGTATCCTGATACCGACGAAGATAACAACAACGCCATCTTGGTGTTCACCGTCAAGTGAAAAGGCCCTGGCCTCTTGCCCTGCTGCTCGCAGCAGGGCTCTCTTTCCCCGGGTCTCTCCTCGCCCACGGCGTTGAGGTGTATGACATAAGCGGCAGCGCCGATAAGCCGGTGGCCACGGTCCACTTTACCTACAGTACCGGAGAACCTATGGCATTTACCAAAGTCAAAGTCTATCCCCCGGCTCACCCTGACCAGGAGATTCTGTTGAGCCTTACCGATCGAAACGGATTATTCAGTTTTACCCCGGATGAACCCGGAGAATGGCGCTTGGAGGCTGCAGACGATATGGGGCACCAAGGGAGTATCACCCTCCAGAGCAGCGCCCGGGAAGCTCAGACCCCGGAGAAAAAGGCCGATGGAAAGGCCCCCCTTCCGCTGAGGATGGTCCTGGGCCTCAGTCTCATACTGAATATTTTCGCCGTTTATAGTTTTATCCTTAAAGGTTTCACGAAAAAAGGGACTAAGCAGGAGGTTTCCCATGCATATCAGTGAAGGGGTCCTCTCCGTACCGGTCCTTGCCCTCGGTTGGGGAACCGCAGTAGTAGGAATCGGTATAGGTTTAAAGAAAACCCCCCCGGAAAACCTTCCCAAAACCGCGTTGGTTTCAGGGGTCTTGTTTTTAGTATCCCTGGTCCATGTACCTTTGGGTCCTTCAAGTATCCATCTTACCTGTTTGGGACTTGCAGGTATGCTGTTGGGGTGGAGCGCGGTGCCTGCCCTTTTTGTCGCGCTGCTGCTCCAGGGGGTTTTGTTTCAGTTCGGTGGACTTGTATCCCTAGGGGCGAACACCACCATCATGGGAGCCGCTGCTTTGGCAGGGTACGGTATAGGCAGGTACGGATCAGGTAAGAGACAATACCTTTTCGCTTTTACCGGAGGATTCGTTGCGATTTTGATAGGTTCCCTCCTGGTTACCCTGGCCTTGGTCTTGAGTAACCGGGATCTGACCCTGACTGCAGGTTTGATCTTTGCCGCAAACCTGCCTCTCGCAGGGGTGGAAGGGCTTATATCGGTATTCATGTTTATCTTCCTTTCAAAGATGCTGCCTGATTATGTACCTGGACCGGCTGGAATTTGAAAAAGACCCTTTCCAGGGTTTTGATCCCCGATGTCGGATAGGAGCAGCAGTTTGTCTCATCCTCCTCGTCCTTACCGTGACCAATCCTTTTATAGGGGGGGCTATCATGCTGGGAGCAGTGGTCCCCTTCTTGAAGGAAAAAAGGGAAATGAGGAAGCTGGGGCTGAGGCTTATACCGGTAAACCTCTTTACCCTCATCCTGTGGGTGAGCCTTCCCCTGAATGGGCTGTGGTTTCATTTCGATGGGGCAGGAGGCGTAGGTATTACTGAGAGCCTATCTCGGTCATTGCTCTATACCTTACGGATCAACGCCGCAGCCCTTCTCTACATGGTCCTCATCATTCCCCTCGGCATTGGAGGACTGGCCAATGGGTTGATGAAGCTCAAGGTACCGGCTACCCTGATTTCTTTACTGGTTTTAACCTACCGGTATATCTTTGTGCTGTACCAAGGGCTGTTTGTTTCGGTGCTGTCTATGCGGCTCCGCAGGCCCCGGCAAAATACCCTTGAGCAGTGGCGTTCCTATACCGCAGTTTTTGCGTCTACCCTGGTAAAGGCCCTCTTGAGGGCACAGAAAATCGGAAACAGCATGAAGGTCCGGGGCTTTACCGGTGTTTTGCCGGTAACCAAGGTCTTTATCTGGAGGCTGCAAGATACCCTGTTCCTGGGGGCCTGTATCATCCTGAGTCCGAGCCTCTGGATTTTGGATAGGGTATGGAACTTTTACGCGTAGAGCATCTGTGCCATACCTATGATAATCAGATCCCTTCACTGAGGGATGTTAGTTTCTCTGTAGAAGCAGGGGAGCGGGTGGGTATTGCCGGGGCCAATGGCTCGGGAAAATCAACTCTCCTGGAACTCATCGCCGGCTGTATGAAACCTTCTTCCGGGAATATACTGCTTAAGGGTATCCCTGTGGGGGATACTATCCAAGGAGTCCGGAGCAAGGCGGGTATGGTTTTTCAGGAGCCGGATAATCAGCTTTTCATGCCTACCTTGTGGGAGGATGTGGCCTTTGGGGTGATGCACACCGGGGTAGGTCCCCGAAAGGGACGGGAACAGGCGTTGCAATTCCTCAGGGCGGTGGAAGCGGAACACCTGGCAGAGCGGCCTCCCTATAAACTTTCCGGTGGCGAGAAACAGCGGGGTGCTATTGCTTCAGTTCTTATCATGGAGCCTACCTTGGTACTGCTGGATGAACCTACGGCGTCGTTGGATCCGAGAGCCCGGAAACATATCATCCGTCTTTTGAAAACCTTGGATTGTACTCTCCTCATGGCAAGTCACGACTTAGATATGATGCTGGATCTGGGGGGTAGGGTGATCTTCCTCTATGAAGGCCGGATCGCCGCTCAAAGTAAGACCCCAGGATTACTTAGGGATCAAGCCTTTTTGCAGCGTATCGGCTTGGAATTACCCTTAAGCATAGCCGGAACGTAGCTTTTATAACGTGAGTTCGCGGGTTGTCTTCCCCGTGGTAACCGTTCACGGCGATTGGGCTAGATTTATGTAATCCGGGAATGAATCAAATCCAAAAAAGGTGGCTAAACATTCTTTGAGATACTTTATTACCGATGTATTTTGCATAGTGCATGT
>JAIRNP010000070.1 GCA_031258005.1 Treponema sp. | reverse complement strand
GTTATCTTGGTACTCTGGCAAGGGGGACCCTTGATTTCTATGGTTATTGACATGATTTCAGAGTATTCCTTTGTGTCCCTGTTGTCATTACCCCCTATCATACTTTGTAGATCACCTCCAACTCCCGGTATTCAGCGGGTTTTTCCTCCAGCATCGCGGCCACCGAGGAAGCAATGCCCAGTACCCTGTTGCCCAGCTGCCGTTTCATTTCACGGGCGGTTGTCAGGTAAATAATAACGCCGAATATGATTATCACCAAAAATAGAAAACAAACGGAAAACATGTAGGAATTGACAGAAGCCGCCTTTTTCCCCGCCATATAGTATCCCCTATTTCATGTGGCAACATGAAATGCTGACGATCATACCAGTATCAATGATAGCATTTCCTTCTGTTTTTGCAAAGGGGATAGTTCCTTTCCCTCTTGCAACTCTTGCCGGCGGATATGCCCGTTGCCCTGCCTTGTGCGGGATCTCAAGGACCGACCGCCTTAACGGAAGTGAGGGAACGATGGATACCCTAAACCAGGCAGCCCCTGCCGTGAAGGTGCAATTCTCCCTGGGGGCAAAATTGGTCAGCATCATTTCAGTGCTTATGATTGTCTCCTTGGGGGTATGACCATCATTGCCACGATGATGATCAATAAAGATGTCCAAATTACCGCAGAAGACACCAACTTCAGCATCAACAGACGGACCGCTTTCTCTGCGGACCACCGGATCACGGGGGTGTATTACGATACGCTGCTGTTCTTGAATACCTTGACCGCTTTGAACAGCCTCCATTTGCTGGAACAAAAAGGAAACCCGGTGGTGGATTACTTCTACCAGCAGAACCAGGTTATTGGGGCAATTGGGCTTAGTAATACGATACAACAAGAGGGCCACGGAAGCGAGTTGTTCGTCAATAGATACTTTATGACGGTAAATCGGCTTACCGCTTCTCGTATTGACGCCTTTCTGCAAGCTACATACCTGGACGAAGGGGGAAATAGAAACTTGGCAGGTACAACCGGTTTTTACGGGGATTGTTAATGGAACAGCGGGGTATGCCACGAGCCCCGTTCCTTTCAGCATTGTCAAGAACGGCAGTTTAAGCACTCCCGAACTTTTAGTGCCCCTGCAGGGGATCCTTTTTGCGCTTGAATCGTCTGAAACGGAATGGTTCTTCTCTTGGAAGGCAGCGGTTGAAGCAGATACCTATACGGTGCAGATTGGAGCGTCCCCGGATTTACGAAATTCTCTTAATAGTACGACAGGTTACCAACAACTATTTTATATACCCTACCGAGGAGAACCTGCTCAGTGAGGGGGGATTATTTTTGGGGTATGGTCTATACCGATAAAGAGGGGACCGATTCTCCCATGTCTCAGATCCGTTCTTTTAGGGTGGGTCTTCCCCAGGAAACACCGGATTAGGTATCTCATAGAGCACAGGCCATCACCGAAATAGAGCAGGCAAAAATCCGGGCTCTGCAGCACGAGTGGACCCCAGCCCTGGAAGCGTATAAACGGGCAGGAACCTATCAGGGATTTCCTGAGGATCAAACCCGGATCTTGCGAATTCCGATGCCTCCCTGGGCCGGCAGGCTGGCGCCCCCGCTTCCGAGCTTGACCGCGCAAGCCCATAATCGATGGCTTGGTTTTTCCACCGCAAGACCGTATCTGCACGATTACAGGCCGGGGGGCTTAGAAACGGTATGCCCTGTGGCGCCTTGATCCGAACAGGGAAAATTGTCTATGAAGCATCCAAGAAACTGCTACTGAAGGCAAGTACGAAAGCCGGAAAATTGGATGTGTTCGAGAACCCGGTTGGTTCTCGAACAACGCTCTTATAGCGGCGTCTCGATTTCTGGGGGAGATCGCTTGCTTCTGTATGGTGGAGTGAGGGATCCACGCCTTTTGGGCTTGTTGCACAGTATTAGACAATCAAGTATTATCTGTACATATAAAATGCGGCAACATCATGGGAACCATACCTGATGAGCGGGGTTACTATGCGTACGATTATAACACGAGGGCACGTACATGAAAGAGCGTAAACTGCACAAGATTGAGATGGAAAAGTCCTTTAACCCCCGGTCTTTTGAAGACCGGATCTATACCCGGTGGCAAGAACAGGGGGCCTTTACGCCTCAGGAAGGAAGCGGGAAGCCTTCCTATGTGATAGTTATTCCTCCCCCTAATGTTACGGGAATGCTGCACCTGGGGCATGGGCTCAATATAAGCCTCCAGGATATCCTCATTCGGTTTCATCGAATGCGGGGAGTCCCGGTCTTGTGGGTTCCCGGTACGGATCATGCGGGGATTGCCACCCAAAACGTCGTGGAGAAGCAGCTCAAGGCTCAAGGAAAGAGCCGCCATGATTTGGACCGGGAGGTCTTTGTACAGAAAACCTGGGAAGTCAAAGAAGCCCATCACCGGATTATTTCCCGGCAGATCGCCCGGATGGGGGCCAGCGTGGACTGGTCCCGGGAACGGTTTACCCTGGACGCGGGCCTTTCCCAGGCAGTGCGGGAAGTTTTTGTATCCCTCTATGAACGAAACCTCTTGTACAAGGGTAATTACCTGGTTAATTGGTGTACTTCCTGCGGCACGGCCCTTTCGGACGATGAGGTGGAGCATGAGAACCAGGAGGGAAAGCTCTATCATATCCGATATCCCTATGGAGACGGCAGTCCGGGATATATAGAAGTGGCCACCACCCGGCCTGAGACCATGTACGGCGATACCGCGGTGGCGGTTCATCCGGAAGATCCCCGCTACCAAAGTCTCATCGGCACATCCCTGCTCCTTCCCTTGACGGATCGCCGAATCCCGGTGGTGGCCGATACCTATGTAGACCGGGCCTTTGGTACCGGAGCGCTCAAAATCACCCCGGCCCATGATCCTCATGACTGGGAAGTGGCGAAACGCCATAAACTTCCGGCCATCTCTATCCTCACCCCTGAGGGCACCCTTAACGATCAGGTTCCTGAAGCATACCGGGGCCTTTCCGTGCAGGCTGCCCGGAAAGCGGTTTTACGGGACCTCAAGGCAGGGGGATTTTTAGTACGAGAGCAGCCCGTCACCCATGCGGTGGGCCATTGTTACCGCTGTCATACGGTGATTGAACCCTTCCTTTCAGCGCAATGGTTTGTACGGATGCAGCCTTTGGCGGAAAAGGCCCTGGCTGCCTGGCGGCGGGGGGAACTCATCTTTTACCCGCGAAAATGGGAAAATACCTACCGGCACTGGCTGGAAAACATCCGGGACTGGTGTATCAGCCGGCAGCTCTGGTGGGGGCATCGGATTCCCGCGTGGTATTGCCCTTCCTGCGGGAAAACCATCGTGGCCCGGCAGGATCCCGCTGCCTGCCCCTCCTGTGGGGATGAAAATCTCACGCAGGATCCGGATGTACTGGATACCTGGTTTTCAAGCTGGCTTTGGCCTTTCAGTACTCTGGGCTGGCCTGGGGCAGCGCGGGATGAAGGGGATACAACCAATGATTTTCACCGGTTTTACCCAACCTCCGCCCTGGTAACCGCCTATGACATCATTTTTTTCTGGGTCTCCCGGATGATCATGGCCGGGCTTGAGTTTACCGGAAAGGTTCCCTTCCGGGACATCTATATCCACGGCTTACTACGGGATAAACAGGGCCGAAAGATGAGCAAGACCTTGGGAAACGGCCTGGACCCCCTGGAATTGGTAGACCAGTTCGGCGCGGATGCCCTGAAGTTCACCTTGGCCTTTTTATGCGCCCAGGGACAAGACCTTTTGGTGGATAAAGAATCCTTTAAACTCGGCTCGAAATTTGCCAATAAGATCTGGAATGCCAGCCGGTACATCCTGATGAACCTGGAGAACCGGAGTCTGGTTGAGCATCCCCTGCTCAAGCCCGTGGACCGGTGGATGTATGCCCGGCTTAACCGGGCGGCTAAGACCATGACTGAAGCCTTCCTCTCATACCGTTTCAATGACGCGGCCACTACGGCGTATGATTATTTCTGGAATGACTTCTGCGATTGGTATGTAGAGGCAACGAAATTATCCCTCCGTACCGGGGATGCGGCTGAAAAGGATCGGGCTGCCACCGTGCTCCTGGAGGTGCTCGCCGAATCCCTGCGGCTCCTCCATCCCCTGCTTCCTTTTATAACCGAAGCCATTTACGAGCGCCTCCCTCATACCCAAGGGCTGCTCATGACCAGCTCCTATCCGGTATATACGGAAGAACGGGATGTTCCCGACACAGAACAAAACCTTGCCCTGTTGCAGGAACTGGTTCGTATGGTCCGTACCTTGCGGAGCGAATGTACGATTCCCCCGGAAAAGAAAATCTCGGTTTTGATTCGGCTCAGTTCCAGCGGCGCTTCCGGGCTTTTTCTTAAAGAAAACAAGGAATTGCTGCAACTCTTGGCAGGCATAGGGGACATCACCATCGAAGATCCCGGACCTGCCCTTGGGAGGCTCGGGGGTTCCATCGGCCTCGTGGGTTCCGGGTTTGAAGCTTTTGTGTATATTGCCGAAGCAGTAGACATGGAGGTTTTGAAGCATAAATTTACCAAAGACCTCGCAAAAGACCGGACCTTTATCGCGGGTCTGCAAGCGAAACTGGCCAATGAACACTTCTTGAAAAACGCTCCCCCGGATCTGGTGAAAGGGGAACAGGTGAAACTCGCGGATGCCTTGCAGCGGACCGAAAAACTTGCATCCTATATGCGGGATATTTTTAAGGATATACCCCAGACTACGCCGGATCAGGAGCCCTTACCATGACCACCGAGGAGATGCTGCGGCTTAATGGAACCCACCTTGCCCCGTATATGCAGCTTGCCACCGCGTTAATCGGTAAAGTACGGGAAGGAGGGGGAAATATGTTCAGGCACCAACTGGATACGATGGCTACCCTCATCGACTATGGATATGTGGATTCAGTACTCCTCAAAGCCTCGATTGTCCATGATCTCATTGAGGATGTACCGGATTTTAATCATAATCTCCTCTTATCCGTGGATTATGAGAGCCCTGCGGTGTATGATCTGGTTCTGGAAGTTACCCGTTTCCCGGGTGAAACAAAACCGGAGTTTCTCACCCGGATCTTGGAGAACGGTTCCCGGTACGCTAAGACCCTCAAGGTAGCGGATCGGATATCCAATATGATAGCCCTGGGATTTGTGGTGAATACCGCTTTTATCGACCGGTACACCGAAGAAACGGTGAAGTACATTTTCCCCATCGCGGAAGAAGTGGACAAGTCCATGTTAGGAGAACTCCAATCCCTGGTCGTATCCCGGAGGAAGTACGTATTGGCCCTGTCAAAAGAGCCCTGAATCCCTGGGCTCCTTCGGATGCTACTCCCTGCATCACCCTTTAAAATACGCCTGAGCTACCGGATCCTGGGGATCGATCTCCAGGACGGTGCGGAAAAATCCTGCGGCCTCCTGGAGGTTTCCGGTTTTAAGGGCGAGGATCCCCAGATTGGAGATGATTTTAACGTTTTCAGTATCTCTCCAAAGCGCGGTTTCCAGCTCTTTCCGGGCTCCTGCCCAATCTCCACTTTCCATCAAGCAGAGGGCCAGTTCGTTCCTGGTATCGCCGGTATCTCCCCCCAATTCCAGGGCTTTTCTAAAGGCCCTAATCCCATCATCCCAACGGCCCAGCTTGCGTAGTCCCCAGCCCAGGAGAAACCACCCATTCCAGACCTGAGGATGACGTTCAAGAAAAGTGCCAATCTGAGAAATCCCCTGGGCGGCCTTATCTTCCCGAATACAGGTATAGGCTTCCCTGAACAGGGCGTCATCTAAGTTATGTTTTTGAATTTCTTCCACCATCAGAGCCGCCTGTTCCTGTTTTTCAGGATCATCCCCCAATTCGAGATAGGTTTGAAAACAGTCCCGCGCCTCTTCAAAGTTCCGGTGTTTCATAAAGAAAAAACCCGCATTAAAGATCCCCGGAGGAAAAGGCGGATGAAGCTCCAGGAGCGATTGGTAGGCTTTATAGGCCAAATCCTGGGCCTCTGCAAGCTCTGAGCGGGCCTGGGCCTGTTCTTCCAGAATCAGCGCCCGGTTGAGGAGCAGCGCCGGTAAGCCCGGAAAAAGCCCTTCCAGCAAGCCGATAATTTCAAGGGCCAGGGCATAATCGCCATTGTGAGACTTGAGCAGCGCGGCCGCGGTAAATTCGGCCAAAATATCCGGTTTAACTGCCAGGACAAAACGGCGGTAGTACAGGGCATTCGTTCCTTCAGGCTCCTCTGCAACCACTCGTATCATCCCTGCCAGGATCATCTCCCAGGAAAGTTCCTCCAAATCTAAAACCTCTGCCCCCGGCGCCAATTCTACGGGAATCGGAATAGTAGGATCCAGGGTAAACCCCGCCCCAGCAGGGCCTCGGGATACGGTTTCAATCGGTCCCTTTAAGGACTCAGGGACCGATAAGAACAGGATCTTTTCTTTACGGTTTGGAGTGGGTTGGGCTTCGAGCGGGTTTTCTCTGTTCATATACAATCAGGCATCCTAATCGTTTTCTCTCAATGCTCGTACCTGAGCTTTTTCCAAAACCCGGTTAGTTGCGAGCCTCCGGTTCGCACGAACCAGAGGTTCGTGGGCGAAACACTACAAGAAGCTCAGGCTTTACGAAATACGAGATTGGACTTGTTCGATAACCCGGTTGGTTATCGAACAAGTCTCGCAAAATGCTCCGCATTTTGCTGTTTTTAATCGGAAGTTGTTCAAAAACTGAAGTTTTTGAACAACTCTATTTATCAGCCTGAGTAATCCCATCCTCAGTCTCCATATCCTGAACAGTTTTAGAAACCGCCGGTACGGTGCTTGTATCGGTCCGATTAATAGCCCGTACCTGGGTCATATACATATTGATTCGTATTTTATATTTCAGCGGGATCAGATCATCATAAAAAGCCATTCCCATAGCCACCAGGTCTTTTCGGCCTTCAACGATTTCCGAATGGCGAAATTTTCCTTTTAAGAAATAACTTTCCCGGGGTTCCTCAAAGTCTATACGGAGAACCGCCTCCCGATCATTAAGGAAATTGGCAAGCCCCATGATAACGATTTTAGCGCCATAGAACGAAATATCCCGTAATATACACTGCCGGGGCACCCCTTGAATAGAAACAGTCGTCTCCTTAGACACGATACCAAGCATACGCTGGGTTTCACTGGTAATAATGACCCGCTCTCCACGGCGCTTGGAAGTACCCTGGGTGTTTGCGGTAGCATCGAGAATCCTTCCTAGGACTCCGATTAAATAATCCGGGGCTTGCTGGACAAATTGCAGGGTAATCATACCGGTGTCTTTCGAACTCCCATAAGGAATATACCCTATGGATCGAACCGCGACAAAGAAGGTTACCGGATCCTCTCCCTCATTACCTTTAAAACAAAACCTAATATTCGCACCATTGTTAGCCTCTTGGAGGTTTTGCATTAACCCTGATTTGGTATTAACCAAGACCTTCACCATCTGAAGAGATGCAGCATAAATCACACAGGGCCATAGCCTCCCCATACATCTCAAACCGATGTGTTTGCTCAACAGACCCGTAACCTCAAGTATTTCTTTAGTAAAGATTACTTCATTGGTTTTATATCGGTCATAATAGGTTATTAGCTGTTGCCTATTTAAAGCATTCATTATGTTACTATAAAACCCTTTCCAGGGTACTGTCAATTATAATAACCTACAAATTAGATTATATTTAGGGTATTTTGAGTTTCCTGCAAAACCCGGTTGGTTTTATAAGAAACTTATGCAGTTTTTCGCCCACGCACTTCCGGTCCGCATGAACCGGAGGTTCGTGGGCTGCAAAACTGCGTTTTTTAAAGGGTGCTCTTTTTTAAGAATTATAGGGTTAACCTGGTAGGATGCTACATCCCTGCCATAGCTCCCTACGCTACCAGTTCAAAAATCATGCCCCCGGGAACTACCGGAACCTGCTGGTAGGGTATCGGAACCATACCTGCCCTCATGCTTTGATAAATCTGCCGTTCGTATTTCTCGATCAAAGCATCTATATGCTCATCGGTAAGCGGACCCTGGAGGGGTTCTTTCTTTCGCTTCATTTCACTCAATTGCTCTATGAGGCAATCGAGAATTTTCAGTTTAGTAATGGGGACACCCCGGACCCCTTCCGGCGCCTGTACCCCAGAAACATGCTTGAATTGAGCATAGATATACTGTAATGGAGCTACGGGCAGGGACATTTTTTCATCTCTAGACGTACCAGTTACGTAGCCGATACTGGCAATCGCATTTGTCTGTACAATGGTATGGATCATCCTATTACTCCATGTTTAATATTGATACATCACGGGACTATCATCAAGGGGGAATAATAAGAAAATAAGTATTTTTATACGATTCTTTCGAACCTAACATGCCCCCTACTCGGTATGGGAAAAATTATTGATCCGATACCAATCGTTGACCCGTCTTTCCAGCGGGCGGGGTACTGCTTCCCCGGCTTGCCGGATCCGGTCCCGGAGATACGGAAGGATGACCTGTTCCTTGAGGCTATTCCAATGCCGGGGAAGGATATTAGGGGGAGCCATGAAATCATCAGGAGGGGTGTGTCCCAAGAGATCGGGATAAAACCGGGGAAAAATCTGTTCCGTGACGGTTCGCAGGGCAGAGAAACCGCTGCTGATGCCAAAAAGGGTCTCATGGATCCCTTGATTCCTGCTGATTTCCAAGAGAAAGCGCTGGGTCTCAGCCTGAAAAAACCATTGCGTAAAGGCAGCAGCGGCCTTCTTTGCCTTTCCCTTCTTATAAATTCCGTAATACACGGTCTCTTCAAAGAGGGGTATGGTATCTTGTTCCGCGAGCCAGCGGAAGTCAAGATTGGTCCGGCTTTCCTGGGTCAGGGTGAAAAAATCCATGCTGTTCAGGTAGGTAAAGAGGATCCGCCCTGAAGCGGCGAGTTTGGCAGGAGGATCATAGCAGTATTTAAAGACAAACTCATCCTCTGCCTGGATGCTGGTATTGGACTCCTGGGTCCAGTTCCGCAGGTACGCGATGGCTTGCTCCAAGGCTTCCGGATCCCAGGTCAGGGGATCCGCCTCCCTGAAGGAAACATTAAAAAGGGTGGTAGCCACAAAAAGGAATTCATCGTTCCAGGCAGGGGAAAAGCCCATTCGGGAATATATACCGTTCTGCCCCATATTGTACCCGATCCCTAAGGCTTTTAGTTCCTCAAAAGTAACCGTAAAGGGGTTTGAGAGTAATGACCCATTAGCCCGAGCAAATACAATGGCAGGGATATTGAAGGCTACCGGAAGCAGGTACTGTTTATTTTCAATGTTACCGAGGGCCAGGAGCCGGGGATAAAAAGCGTTTTTGGCTACCTGATCCCGGGTAAAAAACCGGTTGAGGGGAGTGAACAAGCGGCGGGTAGAGACGCTTTTCAGCCAATTTCCCACCACAATATCCGGGGATTCCGTGGTTTCGGTCAATCGTTGTGCGGGGAATTCATAATACCGGGTTTCAATCTTATAACGCTCTTGGCTGGAATTAAAATATTCCGCATAGAGGGCGAATTCAGGCCTATCCGTCCACAGTACCGCAGTAGCAGGTTCGAACCCACAGGACAGGATACTTACCGCTACCCAAGGCAATACCCAGCAACCGGGCATGAAGGCGTTCCAGGGGAGCCCCCCTTTTGAGACAGGACTCAGCCTGGGGAAACGGCCCATGCCCTGGGGCCTGAGCGGGTGAAAATTCATCGGGAATTCCACAGTGCGGCAGGGTATACGCCCTGGGTAGTCAATTCGACGATACGGTTCACCGCTACTTCCCGATCTTCCTGGTAGGTAACCCCGAACCAGTCTGAATCAGCAGGGAGGACCCGGATTTTAAGCAGCTTATTTTTGATGAACCAATCTGCGGCCATGGGAAGGTAACACTCCTGCTTGGGCTGTCCCGCAGAAGCCCTGAGAAACGCATCGAAATACCGGCGCAGATCCGGGAATATGCTCGTGGGAAAGCCCCAGAAGTTCATGGATACCGGCGTATCCGGGGTGAGTTCCTGCTTTGCCCCATCCGCCGTGGTATTGACAATCCGGCTGCCCTCTTGGGCAATCGCGGTGAGCTCTTGTACTGATTCGAGATACCCATCCTGTATCCCACAAACCCCCCGGGTAACCGTACCTTGGGGACTCAGGGTTTTTTGTAACTGGTAAGGTACGATGGCTCCTTCGGTCAACTGGGGGGAAGCAAGGTAGGTTCCCATTACCTTGAAAGCCGGGCGGCCATAGAAATCATCTGCATTGATCACCGCAAAGGGGGCGTCAATAACAGGAGCGGCACAGAGCAGGGCATGGCTTGTACCCCAGGGCTTGGTTCTCCCTGCCTGCTTCGCCCGGCTCAAAACCTCCGCGGGAATGAGGCTGTCCAGTTCCTGAAAACACAGTTCATAAGGTATGAAGCCCATGCGGCTGAGTACCAAGTCCTTAAAATCTTTTTCAATAGCATGGCGGATGATGAATACTATTTTTTTAAACCCCGATCTGAGGGCGTCAAAGACCGAATAGTCCAGAAGCGCCTCTCCTCCCCGGCCGACCCGGTCCATCTGCTTGAGGCCGCCATAGCGGCTCCCCATACCTGCAGCTAAAACAACTAATACCGGTCCCTTCATTGGTTTACCTCTATAAATATAGTAGACTTGTTCAAAAATTGAAGTTTTTAAACAAGTCCAGTATGTAATTCAGTATACCCTCAATACCTATCCCGGTAAAGACCCGCGATGCCTCATCGAAAATGTAACCCAAATCAATCGGCCTATCCGGTAGATACAGTTACCGGAGGTCAAAATGGGGTTAACTATGAAAGAAAAACAGGCTCTTACCAGGCAAATCCGCTCGCGCTACCGAAAAGCCGGACGGAAAGAAAAAACAGCCGTCCTGAACGAGTTCATCCAGACCACAGGATACAACCGGAAATACGCCCTGCGTATTCTCAACAAACCGGAGGCTCCGCAGTCCGTGCTTGTCGTTAAAGGCAAGACTGTCAAACTCAGGCCGTCCAAAAAAAGACCCGCCAACCGGAAGGGCAAAAAAATCTATGGCAAAAAAATCTATACCGATGACATCATCGCGGCACTGCGTCTAATATGGGCTTTTTTCTGGTATAAATGCGGGAAACTGCCGGCGCCGTTTATGAGACGGCAGATGGCGTATATCGCTTTATGGCCGGCTTTCGGTATAACTCCCGAAGTCAGGGAAAAACTGATGAGGATTAGTCCGGCCACCGTTGACAGGGCGCTTAAAAAAGACAAGGACGCCCTGAAGATCAGCGGGAAAAGCCTCACAAAACCATGCGATCCGCTCAAACACCGTATCCCGATAAGGACGTTTTACACGTCTGAGGAGCGAAAACCGCCCGGTTTTATCCAAATCGACACCGTTCACCATTGTGGACAGGCCACTTTCGGTCAGTATGTCCTCACTTTGACCGCCACCGATGTCGCTTCCGGCTGGATATGCCTCTATTCCTTGCTTAACAAGGCACATTGCTGGACTTTCGATGCTCTGAAAGACATTTACGCTAACCTTCCCTTCCCGTTGCGGGAGTTTCATAGCGATAACGGCAGTGAATTTATTAACCATGTGGTTGCCGACGGGCATCGCAATCCGGCCTGCCCTATCCCGTTCACCCGTTCAAGAGACCACAAAAAAAATGACAACTGCTTTGTGGAACAGAAAAACGGTGCCTGCGTCAGGGAGTACATCGGCTATGACCGCCTTGAAGGGAATGTATTACAGGAACGTCTGGTCGGGGTTTATAAACACCTTGTTTCGAAATGAGGCATCCAGCCCTTTGGTTACTTTTTGAAATGAGGCATTTCGGACCTCCCATTGCCTCAAACTTAATCTAGCCTAAAAGGGGCGGTTCAGCCTCCTCATCGGGGATAAGTACCACCTGATGATACTCGTACCGTTTGATAAAGGCCGTCTTGTTCGAGAGCGCCAGGAGGCTGAACCGGGATGCAAGCAGTTTTTTCAAGGTACTCAAGCCCATGCCCTGTTCCGCGGCAATGGCTTCATACTTATCCCCGGCAAGAACCCGCTGCAAAATCTGAACATCCCTCAGGCTGAAATACCGGGCGGAAAGCCGCAGTTCCGCATCAGTAACCGTAAAAGGCGGCCGATGCTGATGGATACGGGGTACGGATCGAAGGGCCGCAGCTTCGGGGTGTATGGGGAGATCCTCAATGAACAGCAGTACCCCTAATCCCGCGATGATAAGAAACGCCAGTCCTTGCAGTAAGGTTTCCGTAATATAGGGGAGCCCATACCGAACCTGGGACAGCACAGCGGCAAGTACCACCAGCAGGTGCACCACCCCTTTGACCTTGGGCCAGGTTTTGAAAAACCCTTTTTTATACCCAAAGGCCAGCCCCAGTCCATACAGCAGAACCCCCAGAATTCTTCCGCCATCAATAATATGAACCAGTCCCCATGCCCAACAAAACCCCGCATAGAGGTACAAGTGCTGGGGAAACACCACCAACACCGCCCCGCCGATAATCGACAAGCCATACAGGATATACTGGATCGGCGGGGTGATGATATTCTCATCCGCATGATGGGTAGCCGGGGTAAAAAGGGTATAGACCAGGGCAACCATAATCCATATAAGACAAATAAATACCGCCGCCACCCGCCAGAGGGTACGATACGGATTTGCGCTTACCAACAACCAGGCTCCTGGTCTTCCGGATCCGGTACGATACTATCCAACAGCTCACAGGGGAAGGCATGAAGGGCCGAGGTGAGCCGGGTTTTCAGGACAGGGGCATCCCAGGAACCATCATTGAGGGGATTATACCCCTGATTTTGGGTGTCCGCTGCTTTGCTGCGCTCATACCCGTGGAGCATGATGAGGGCAAGCTGATTCATACCATGCCGGATAACCCGCGGGTCTCCGCCCTGAAATGACGCGATAAGCCGCAGCCGGGTTAGGGGGTCGGCGTTATCCGCCTGAGTATGAGCGCCAATCCGGCTGCCGCCCCGTAATTCGGTCAAGTAGATGGCAAGGTGGGCCAGGGCGGTACGTTCCGGTTCATCGCAGCCTGCGGCAAAGGGCAAGGCGGCAATCAACCGAGCGGTGGGATTGCGGGCAAAGGCAGCGTGTTCCGATTCGGTGAACCGGAAGGTCTTGGCCATAGCAGTACAGAGCGTTGTCCAGGGGACGCGTTCCTGGAAATGCCTGAAATCCAGGGATGTACCGTCAATGCTCATAAAACCGGTACCGTTATATTTCATAAACACCTCCGTTTGAGAAGCTATATCCTAGAAGTATACCTCATTAAGGGGTAAAAAACAACGAATAGATAAAAAAGTTCGGTCTATAAAAAGTCTATAGACGTTTATAGACTTTTTATAGACGAA
>JAIRNP010000168.1 GCA_031258005.1 Treponema sp. | reverse complement strand
AATTATGGTATACCCCCCCCCCCCCCCCCCCATGCAAGTATTCTCTTTATGGGATTTTCCCTGAGAGGGTGAACCATGGTAAAGCAAATTCTGTACCCTGCCTCCGGTCCCCTAGGATGCGGGGCTTATGGAGCCGGATATTTCCGTTAGCGCCGGTGAAAAAACGGGGAACCCTGGCGTGCCGGAGAGGGTCGATTTTTTTTGCCTGCTCATACCGATGAAGCATACAAGCGCGGTCTCCATGCCGGGGCATAGGGCGGGGAAAAGGGAGTATTGCCGCCAAACCGGTTGTATAGGTTTACCGCTTGCTTGTTTTGAGAAAAAGCGTTTCCCCCCAGTTGCAGAAAGGTAGCAAAGTATGCAAAAAATATGGTTAATACTATAAAAAATAGCAAACACCTAGGGAATTCATGGGTTACTAGGTCATTCGTCAAGAAGAGGTATTAATGAAACGAATCATTGCGGGCATACTGCTTTTTTTCTTATTTACCAATACGGTCATGTTCGCTCAGACTACTGGTATTTCCCGGCAAAACACGATGGATTTGTCTAAGCAAAATACGACGGATTCGTCTAAGCAAAATACGACAGACGTTTCTAGGCAAAATACGCTGATTCCCTCCTCTGCGGCTGCCGTTAGTTCCTCAGAAGCGGATAAATTACTCAAAAGAACGATGATCGCCATGTCGAGTCCGGATTACCGGGTAACCGCCGGAGATATGTATACCTTGACCTATCTGGCTGCGGGAACGCCGGTAGTCTATACCATCATCGTAGATAGCACCTATAGAATACGGGTTTCCAATTTAGGCATTATTAATGCTGCGGGCAAGACGTTTCCCCAATTCAAAACAGAAGTTGAACGGGTTGTTTCCAATAACTATCCCTTGAACGGGTTTCAGTTGGTGTTAACCGAACCTTCTCTTTTTACGGTGTATATCGCCGGGGAAGTCCAGACTGCCCAAGAAATCCAGACCTGGGCTTTAGAGCGGCTTTCGGATGTGGTGCTCAAGGCCGATATCGTTACTGAGTATACTTCCCTGAGAGACGTGTCGGTACACCCTTTGAATGGACAAGTCAAGACCTATGATTTGTTCAAGGCCCTCCGGTTTGGGGATATACAACAAAATCCCTATGTCCGCCCAGGGGATAAGATCCAGGTGAACCGGGCGGCCCGGATCGTTACCATTGAGGGAGCCGTAGAACGACCCGGATCGTATCAACTGTTACCCGGAGAAAACCTCAAGGAATTGGTGGAGTATTATGCCGGCGGCTGTACGCCTCTGGCAGATACCTCCCGTATAACCTTAGTCCGGTATGTGGACAGCAGAATAGAGTCGGGAGATAAAATATACCTTGCCCAGGATGACGTACAGGCTAATTATGGCCTTCATCATTGGGATGCCATACAAATACCCACGATTGTCAATTTAATGCCGGTTATGTTTGTAGAAGGAGCGGTAAGCCAGGCCGAGAATGAACTGGAACAAGCCAGTACCTCAAATAGACTCACCATCCGGTTTAATGAGGGGGAAAATTATGCCTCCCTGGTACAACAAAATCAAAGTTGGTTTTCTTCTATATCGGATACCCAGAATGCCTATATTATACGGAAGGGAGAACGGATACCGATTAATCTTAATCCTATGCTTTATGATTCATCATACCGGAGCACCTATTTTGTTAAAGAGAACGATGTTCTGATTATTCCTTTCAGGCAGTATTTTGTAACCGTAGCAGGGGCGGTGGCTATACCAGGACGGTATCCCTATATCCCAGACCGGAGTTGGGACTATTATGTCGCCCTAGCCGGTGGTTTTAACGTTGATAAGAATGCCCGCAGTTCCGTAATCATCCAGGATATTACCGGCAGACGATTGAGTAAATCCGATGTGATTACCCCGGAATCCATCATTACCGCCAAAACCAATAGTTTTCTCTATTATTTTAATCAGTATGCCCCGATTATCACCACCACGCTTTCGCTGATTCTGACTTCTATTACCCTCAGCAACCTGCTGACCCGGTAGGCCGGATTTTTATGGTAACCGAATTGACATACTAACGGGATATCCCTTAACCTATGAGTATCCGTATAGGATATGACAGATGAAGCGGTTTCAAACCAGCACGTTTTAAAACCCCTTCAGATACATAAAGACGATGGGTTATCCATGAAGCAAGAAAAGGGGGGATGGGGACGAAAAAGTCTTTCCCGGTTCCCGTAAACCTGCGCCATGCATAGCGAATCGTCTCATTGATTAGGCAGGAGTCTTTATGCACGAAAAACACCTCCATGAACATCCCCATACCCACGAACATCCTCATGATCACCCCCATGGAAGCCATGATCTCGCCCAAGTGCGCTCTTTGATGGAATACATGCTCGAACATAACCGGCATCATGCAGGAGAACTGGGGGATATGGCCCACACCCTCTCCCATGCAGGGTTAGATGAAGCTGCAGGGGTCCTTACCCAGGGGGCAGAGGATTTTAAACGAGGGAATGAACAACTCGCCAAAGCTCTGGAACTCATCAAGGGAGGGCAGCCGTAATGTGCCTCTCCACCGTATATGCGCTTGGAACTGAAGGTCCCCCGCGGATGCTGGCTGAATACGTGCGGGACCTCAGGGTTACCGGGGATGTCATAACCTTCACCGACATCATGGGCAAAGAAACCAGAGTTTCAGGGGTGCTCCAAAGGGTCGATCTGGTAAAAAATGCGATCATCATCACCGGGCTGCCGCCACAAGTAACATAACGGAGAGGCTTTCCCAAAACCAACCGGGTTTGGGGAAAAGCTTCGGAGCAACCAGGTACGCTCCAAGGGAATCCTATGAAAAGATACGAGATGGTCCGGGAAATATTCAACTCCTGTAGTAATAATCAGATGCGGGATGTTTTCATTAAAGAGATCCAGACGGATAACCTAGACCTTTGGGTACAGGAATTCCTCACCGGTACCCAGATACGGTACGAAAAACAGGAGCATCCCGATGGGGCGATCATTTTCGACATAACCACAGACGGGATGATGCAGCGGATTACCTTCACCGAACTAAGGGGATGGGATCCGGTTTCCACGGATAGGGCAGGGTAAGGTATACTTCGGTGCCTGGGCGCCGCCGCGTTTTTTGTATTTACAGTGGTCCAGGGATTGTGTGGATGAAAGAAAATGCTTCCCGGGCAGGCAGTTTTTTCTCCGATGCTTAGGAAGGGTAGCAGGGGAACCGGTTATACCTCCGGGCGTTCTCTTTTATTTCCCCTTCTTTTATGTTATATTTGAGCTAGTTTCACCCCTGACGGATTGGAACGAGGGTACCGGGTAAAAATACTACAGGAGGAAAACCGATGAAGCTATACAGCCGTGGGCAGGTGATACTGTTCTGTGGGTTAAGCAGTCTCATCGTCGCTATGGGTGCAGTGGGGTTTGGATTATTGCGAATTCCCGATACAAAGGAAAGCCCTCCGCTTACCTCCAAGCTAGATTCCCGTGAAACGGACCTGCTAGACCTGGGGCAATCACGGGTTCCTCAATCCTTCCAACTCAATACTGCGGATCTCCTGCCTTATACCGAAGATGAGCGGGAAAATATCTCCGTCTATGAACGGCTTAATGGGGCGGTGGTAAACATCACCACTGAAACCGTGGCGATTAACTGGTTTCTCGAACCGGTGCCCCAAGAGGGAGGTTCCGGTTCAGGATCCATCATCGATACCCGGGGATATGTATTAACCAATAACCATGTGGTAGAAAACGCCTACAAGGTGTTTATCAACCTCGCCGACGGCAGTCAGTTTGAGGGAACCCTGGTGGGAACGGATCCGGAAAACGACATCGCGGTGATTAAATTTAACCCGCCCCGGGGCATGGAACTGAGGACCGTGCCTTTCGGGGATTCGGGGAACCTCAAGGTAGGCCAGAAGGTGCTGGCTATTGGGAATCCTTTTGCCTTAGAGAGGACCTTGACCGTGGGTATTGTTTCAGGTCTAGGCCGTCCCATTAGGACCTCAAGGCAGCATATTATCCGGGACATGATCCAGACCGATGCCTCCATCAACCCGGGTAATTCGGGGGGGCCCTTGCTTGATACCCAAGGCCGGATGATCGGTATCAATACGATGATCTATTCCCCCTCCGGGGGCTCGGTAGGTATCGGATTTGCCGTCCCGGTGAATACGGCCAAGCGGGTCGTGGCGGAACTTATTGAGTATGGCAAGGTCAAGCGGGGCTGGATTGACGCAACCGTGGTACAGCTTTTCCCGGCCCTGGTCCGGTATGCCAAGCTGCCCGTATCCGGCGGGCTTTTAGTTTCCCGGACCACGCGGAACGGTTTTGTGGATCGGGCAGGTATCCGCCAGGGGAGCGAGCCGGTACGGTACGGTTCCAGTGTGATCTATCTGGGGGGAGATATTATCACCGCTGTAGACGGCATGAAGATTGAGACCTTAGCGGATCTCTACTCCGCCCTGGAAGACAACAAACCCGGAGAAAAAGTGGCAGTAGAAATCCGGCGCGGGGGAGAAACCATAAAAGTAGCGCTTACCTTGGCGGACCGGGAAGAGGTGTTAAGCCCCGAAGGGATACGCTAAAGGGAGAGCCTGCCGGTTTGGCGGTAACTGAGATAGGCGGTTTCAGAGAATATCAGGTGATCGAGAAAATGTAAGCCCAGAATTTCCGCGGCGGCCTTGAGGCGGAGGGTGATTTCATCGTCTTCACTCGAAGGGGTGAGTTGACCGGAAGGGTGGTTGTGGGCAACAATCACCGCACTGGCCCGGTCTAGGATAGGGTCGGCAAATACCTCCCGGGGATGGACGATGGTCCGGTTGACTAAACCAATGGTTACGATCCGTATGGCGAGAATTTCATGGGCTCCGTTCAGAGAAAGACAAATGAACCGTTCCTGCCTGCGGTCTGCATGATGGCGAATCAGGTGGTAAATATCCTGGGGTTGGGTGATCCTGGTTCCTGTAGCGCCCCAGCGCCGTCTGCCGAATTCCAACATGGCCACGATGGAGCAGGCTTTGATCGTTCCCATACCCGGGAACAGGGACAGGTCTTTTACCGGAGGAATGCCTTTTTCCTGATCCAAGCGGTCCAGGAGCTCTTGAGCCAAAGTATGGGTACGCTTGCTCCGCATACCCCCATTAAGGATGACCGCCAGTAATTCCTGATCCGACATGGCATCCGGCCCGGCAGTGATGAGTTTTTCCCGAGGACGCTCCTCCTGGGGGAGCAAACAGGAATCCCGCCCCTGACCTGCATCCCGGACTTCAATGGTTTCACCACAATCTAAGTAGATACGGTCCATGACCTAATAAGGGTACGCGTATAGCGTATGCTTTAAGGTTACCGTAAAAATTTTTGCTGCCCTAGTGTAACCTGGCACGAAAAATAAGAATTTTTTGCACGGAAAGTAAGAATTCGCCGGTCAGAATTTGCACGAAAAATAAGAATTTTATTGCTAAAAAATAAAAAAATCCCCACTATGA
>JAIRNP010000166.1 GCA_031258005.1 Treponema sp. | reverse complement strand
GGGGGGTAGGGGAGTTTTTGAGAGTGAGGGAATACATCGAGGAGAATCCGGTAAAGGCAGGACTTGTGGAGGAAGCTACGGAGTGGGTGTATGGGAGTTTATATCAGCGTCTGCATGGGCAGACTGATTTGTTAGACGAACCTCCCGGTATCGTTTGACAGCAACAACAACCAATCCCAAATCGCAAATCGAATCGACAGGTGTCAGACACTAAATCGCGGCAGGCGTTACGAGGGACGGCGGGGTTCGGGGTAACGGCGTACAATACCTTGCGTTACGCATAGCAAGCGTTCCTAACCAGGACCCGTTCCGGTGAAACGAGCCGGACCTTTGCAGGCTGGCATATGGGGGTTTGTCCATAGGCTCGATAATCCCATAGTATACGCAAAGGAATTTCGTTATAATGTAAGGCACGTTCCACGGGATATCCATGAAGCACCTTCGAGAAGCCGAAGGGGTGGAGAAAAAAGCTGTGTCAAAACCAACCGAGTTTTGGAACAGGCTCAGTTCTTTAGTAAAAAATAGTACAATGGAGTTGTAATGGTTCCTATCTGTTTATATAACGGAACGGTCATCACCGGTTTCGCCTCTATGGAACATTGTGCCGTATTGCTTGAAGAAGGTAGGGTGACGGATGTCTTTTCCCAGAGACGGTTTGAACAGAAACAGTTCGCTCAGGATGTCCGGCTTATTGATGTTCAAGGAGCGTATATTGCTCCTGGATTCATTGATACCCATATCCACGGTTTCGGCGGTTATGGTACCGAAGATGCGTCCACGGATTCGATCTTGGAAATGTCCCGGCTACTGGTTCAATACGGGGTAACCGCCTTTAATCCTACCATCTATCCCGGTGATTATGAGCAGATGATCACCGCGGTAACCCAGGCTGCCGCGGCAATAGGCAGAGAATCCGGGGCCCGTATCATGGGCTTGCACCTGGAAGGCCCCTTTCTCTCTCCGACCCGCCTTGGGGTACAAAAGCCTGAAACCCTTAAACCGGTGAACCTCGCCTTCATGGAACAACTCTGGGAGGCTTCGAGAGGGCATATTGTCAACATGACCGTGGCTCCAGAGATCAAGGGTATGCGGGAATTGGCCCTCTATTGTATCAAGAAGGGGATCATCCCCCAGGCAGGTCATACGGATGCGAAATACGAAAACATGGTAGAAGGTATGCAGGCAGGGATCCTCCATGCAACCCACCTGTTTAACGCCATGAGTAAGCTGGACCACCGAAACCCCAATGCAGTAGGGGCGATACTCATCCACCGTGAAATGTCGTGTGAAATCATTGCCGATGGGTATCATGTGCATCCCGACCTTTTTAAGCTGCTGCAACAGGATAAACCCATTGACAAGATCGTGCTGGTTACCGATGGGCTCAAACCCACTGAACAGGAAGGGGGCCCTTTCTTTGCCAACGGGGAAGAAGTGGTGTTCCGTGACGGGACCTTTCATCGGAAACAAGATGATGTCATTGCCGGTTCTGCCCTTACGATGATCCAGGGAGTTAAGAACCTGGTGTCCTTTGGATTCAGCCTGGAAGATGCGGTAAAAACTGCCAGTTTCAATCCTGCCCAAGTTATGGGGTATCGTCGCAAAGGGTCGATTATTCCCGGAGGGGATGCGGATATAACGGTATTTGACCGCGAATTTAAGGTGTTACTGGTTATCGCCGGGGGTATCATCAAAAAGAACTGTTCGCAAGGAGAGAATAATGCGTCTTGTTATTCATAAGGATTACCGGGAAGCCAGTCGTTGGGCTGCCTCGTATATGGTGGACCGGATCACCAGGTTTGATCCCCGACCGGATACGCCTTTTGTGCTGGGACTTCCCACGGGCTCAAGTCCCTTGGGTATATACCAGGAGCTTATCCACGCCTATAAGGAGGGGAAGGTATCCTTTGCCCAGGTGATTACCTTTAATATGGACGAATACGTGGGCCTTGGAAGGGATCACCCCCAGAGTTACCATCGGTTTATGTGGGATAATTTTTTTTCCCATATTGATGTCCCAAAACGTCATGTCCATATCCTTAACGGCATGGCCCCTGACTTGAACGAGGAGTGCCGGGCCTATGAGGAACGTATCGTATCCTATGGGGGTATTGAGCTTTTCCTGGGAGGTATGGGGTCTGATGGACATATTGCCTTTAATGAGCCGGGGTCTTCATTGCAGTCCCGGACCAGGATAAAGACCCTCACGGCGAATACCAAGATTGCCAATGCTCGGTTCTTTGACGGGGATATTACCAAGGTTCCTGCTACGGCCCTTACCGTGGGGGTTGGGACCATCATGGATGCCCGGGAGGTGCTCATCCTGGTGAGCGGTCATACTAAGGCGTGGGCTCTTCAAGCCGCGGTGGAAGGAGGGGTCAACCATATGTGGACCCTTTCTTGCCTCCAAATGCACCCCAAAGCCGTCATTGTCTGTGATGAGGATGCCACCGATGAGCTTAAAGTAGGGACGGTACGGTATTTTAAGGACATTGAGCGTATGCATTCAGCATAAGGGTTGGATCTTTTTCAAAATGGCAGATTTTGAAAAAGACTGGGGATAAAAACTATTGCATAAGTATGCATCCTTTGGTAGGCTCAAGCTAGGGTAAACGCCGAGGCGCTTGCGGTAGGGGAGCGTTTATTTGAGGAAGTACTATGATTGTGATGAAATTCGGGGGTAGTTCTCTTGCCAACGGAGAACGAATCCGGTATGTGGCAGAGCTGGTAAAGCGGGAACTCCCTCGAAAGCCGGTCTTGGTCGTATCTGCTATGGGAGATACCACGGATCATCTCTTGGAAGCGGCGGCTATGGCCTTGGAGACCGGTACCGTATCAATTGAGCGGATAACGGAACTACACAAAAGCACCATACGAGAACTGCATATTGATATGCCTAAAATCACGCCCCTCCTGGCTGAATTACAGATTCTGCTGGTGGGCATATCCCTGATTAAGGAATTAACCGGTAGAACCAGGGATTACCTCGTATCCTTCGGGGAACGGTTGGCGGCGCGCATAGTCGCCGCCTATTGCCAGTCTATTGGTATGGAGACAAAGGCCTTGGATGCCTGGGAAGGGGGTTTTGTTTCGGATTCCCATTTTACCGCCGCAGAGCTGGTACCGGAAAGCTGGAACGCCATCCCGGAGAAACTTATGCCCCTCATTGAGGGAAGGATCCTGCCGGTACTGACCGGTTTCATTGCCAAGGACCGCAAGGGGGCTATCACCACCCTGGGGCGAGGCGGTTCAGACCTTTCCGCCACGATGGTTGCCGCGGCATGCGAGGCCGAGGAAGTCCAGATTTGGAAGGATGTGGACGGTATTCTCACCGCAGATCCCCGCATCGTACCGGAGGCCCGGCCGGTGGAAGCAGTGACCTATGAGGAAGCCGCAGAGTTAGCCTATTTCGGCGCCCAAGTGCTGCACCCCCGGGCCATGCAGCCCTGTATGAGAACCAAGATCCCCGTATGGGTAAAAAATTCCTACAACCCCAGCGCTCCGGGAACCCGGATCGTCGCGGCGGTGAAAAAAACGAGACCGGTCTTGGGGATTACGTCCCGAAACCAGGTAACCCTGGTGGACATCGTATCCACCAGGATGATCGGACAGCCGGGGTTCTTGGAGGAACTCTTTGCGGATTTTGCCAAATACGGTATTTCGGTGGATATGGTGGCTACCAGTGAGGTTTCGGTCTCCGTAACCATGGATGCAATCTATGACTTGGAGCCGCTTAAAAAAGACCTGAGCCGGATTGCGGATGTGGAAATCAAGACCGGCAGAGCCATTGTTACCATTATCGGGGATGTGGACCGATCTTCAGAAATCCTCCATGAAGCTTTTGGGGTATGCGTAGGTCTGGGTATTCCGGTGCAGATGGTTTCCCACGGGGCCAGCAAGGTGAATATCAGTTTCATTGTAAACGATACCCAAAGTACGGAAGTGGTCCGGGGTTTACATATGCACTTCATAGGTGCAAATTTTTCTAAAGGGAGTACCGCATGCATATAGCCATCATCGGCTACGGAAAAATGGGGAAGCTGATAGAAGTTCAGGCGCTAAACCGGAATCATGGTATCACCTGTGTGGTAGATCCCCTGGTCAAGGAACGCACAACCCTCACAGGGGCGCCGGTTTTTAAGACCCTCAGCGAAGGGGGAAACTTAGGCGGAGCGGATGTGGCCATTGAATTTACCCGGCCTGATACGGCGGTAGAGAACATCACGGCTCTGGCGGAACGGAGGATCCCCCTCCTGGTGGGTACCACCGGCTGGACCGATAGGCTTGCTGAGCTTACGCAGCTCGTAGAGGCCGCAGGGGCTTCGTTACTCTGGGCTTCCAATTTTTCCCTGGGGGTGAACCTCTTCTACCGTATCGCGGCCTTCGCAGCGCATCTCGTGGATCCTTTCCCGGAATACGATGTAGGAGGCTGGGAGGCTCATCACCGCCAAAAGGTCGATAGCCCTTCAGGAACCGCGAAGACCTTGATCGACCGGATACTGTCCAATATGAAACGAAAGGATATCCCGGTCTGGGATATCCTGAATAGACCCCCGGCTCCTGAGGAGATCCACTATCCGAGTCTTCGGGTGGGTTCTATGCCGGGGATCCATACCGTGATTTTTGATAGCCCGGCAGACACCATCGAGATTACCCATACTGCCCGAAACCGGGAGGGTCTTGCTTCCGGCGCCTTGGTAGCTGCCGAGTGGCTGGTATCGTGTCCTGGTCCCGGCAAACCTGCGGGAACCCCACAGCCGGGAGTTTTCACCTTGGATTATGTATTGAAAGACCTTTTAGGTGTGTAAGGAAGTATTTATGAACCTACTACAGGGGGCTTTCACAGCCCTTATCACCCCCATGAAAGAAGATGGCGCCGTAGACTACGATGGATTTCGGAGGCTCATCAATTTCCAGATTGCCGGGGGTATCGACGGCCTTGTACCTCTCGGAACCACCGGGGAAAGTCCGACCTTGGAAGAGGATGAAGAGGAAAAGCTGATTCGGATTGCGGTAGCGGAAGTCAAGGGACGCGTCCCGCTCATCATTGGGACCGGCTCTAATGCCACGGCCTCGGCGGTACGCTACACCAAACGGGCTAAAGCCTTGGGCGTAGACGCGGCTCTGGTGGTAACTCCCTATTACAACAAACCCAACGACCCGGGACTTATTCGGCACTTTGAGGCAGTGGCCAAAGCAGGGGATGGACTTCCCCTCATCGTCTACAACATCGCCTCCCGAACCGGGAGGAATATCTCTGCCGAACTCATGGAACGGCTTGCCCAGATTCCTGAAATCACCGGAGTGAAGGAATCCTCCGGGGATATTAACCAGATAGGGGACATCATCCGCAGGTGCAAAGCCCGGACTGGAGAAAGGCCTTTTACGATTTTATCCGGGGATGATGCTTTGACCCTGCCCCTGCTTGCCCTGGGGGGAGACGGGGTGATTTCGGTTATTGCCAACCTGTTCCCCGGCAAGGTCGCTGCCCTGGTAAGGGCCGGTCTTAAAGGTCCTGGGGAAGAAGCCCGGCGATTGCACTACGAATTGCTGCCCGTTATCAAGGCGGCTTTTATCGAGACCAATCCCATTCCTATAAAGGCGGCCATGACCTGGGCAGGACTTCCTGGGGGACCCACCCGGCTTCCGCTGGGGCCGCTGTCTTCGAGCAGCGAGCAGACGCTCAAGACAGCAATCGCTTCGGTGGAACAGGCACGGGCGGTATCTTGTTGAAAAGGCCCGGGGGCTACGCGGAATTCCTGTCCGGTATTCCCTAGGGTACTTGGCGGACAAAAGCCGGGGCAAGGGCATGTACTTGTGTAATTTCTCTCAAGCCGCTTATTAGAGTTGTTTAATAACTTTGGTTATTGAACAACTCTAGTATATGCCTTCTCCCTTTTGTGCAGCGTCTTTCGACCACTACCCATACTTGGCGGATCCCCTTCCCGTTTCGTTGATTTCAGGGGCGGGGTCGGTCATGAGGCGATGAAACCTATGGGCTGGCGTGAGTAAAGGGACTATGAGCTTCCCTATCGTATCCCCACTGAGGCCGTTCTCGCTTGACCGATTTCAGTTTGACCGGTTTTCTGCTTTGAAGAGGGGGGTATCCGTTTCACGAAGCCAGCGCCATATTGACAGGAGACTATGAATCAGGGATAATCACCTCGACATATTTTCTGGGTCCTCACGATGACCCCTAAGGACCGTTTCAGAATCCACGGTTTTGAGAGGACCGCTTGCCAAAAGGAGCTAATTAAAATGAAAATCGGTCGAAAGCTTATTATGATGATATTCGCCTTGAACCTTGCAGGAACTGCCGTGTTAACCGGGACGCTCCTCACCCTGGCGCAAAACCGTATCCGTAGTCTTATTGATCACGAAATTACCAATCTGGCCCGAGAACATGCCCTGACCATCAAAGCATGGCTTGACGTGTACATGGACGCGACCCGGACCGTTGGACAAATCATGGCGAAATATGAAGCCCTAGAACCCGCGGCACGACGGCCTTTTTTTAACCTGATACTCCGTTCCCTCGCTGAGGAGAATCCTGAAATCACGGCATCAGGAAGCTGCTGGGAACCGGATGCCCTGGATGGATTGGATGCGGAATTCGTCAATACCGAAGGAACCGACCATACCGGCCGGTTTATCCCCTATTGGATTCGCAGCGGTTCAACGGTACGGTTGGAACCCCAGCTCGGCTATGACGATCCCAATGAGGATTTCTACCTGATCCCGAAACAAACCGGCAGGGAGACCATCACCGAACCCTATACCTATATAGTCAACGGTAAAGAGGTCTTGATGACCACCTTGGTTATGCCTATTGCCCATAATGGCCGCTTTGTGGGAATGGCGAATATTGATATGGATGTGAGCGTTATTCAGGGGCAAGTAGAAAAAATAAAACCCTATGAAGGTTCCGTTGCGATGGTGTACAGTAACGGCGGCCTGGTGAGCGGCCATTTTGATTCCCAACGGATCGGAAAACTCATGGCGGATACCGAACAGGATGTGGCAGGTCTCTATCTGCAGGATCTTATGAAGGCCATACAAAGGGGAGAACCATTTACTTTTACCAACCACGTCTCGAAGCTCAATGAAACCATGGTTTTTATCTGCGTTCCCTTTACGGTAGGACGCACCGGTACTCCCTGGTCCATTATGCTGGGCATCCCGTACGGGGTTATAACCGGCCCAATCTACCGGATGCTCCTCATCGGTATCATTATTGCCCTGCTTATGCTCCTCCTCATATCTATAGGGGCTTTCATCCTGTCCCAGTCCATCAGTAAGCCCCTCAACCAGATGGTATTAGTCCTGGGCGACATTGGAGAGGGGGATCTGACCAAGCGGCTTGATGCTAAGAGTAAGGACGAAATTGGAGATATGACCCGGTCCTTTAACCGTACCTTAAATAAGATAGGGAACCTTATCAGGATAATCCGGCAAAAGGCCCAATCCCTCTCCCAAACCGGCTCGGATCTCTCCATGGATATGAATACCACCGCAGCGGCGATCAATGAAATTACCGCTAATATCCAGGGCTTAAAAAAACAGGTTGGCTATCAGAGCGACAAGGTTACGGATACGAGCCGTGCTATGGAAAAAATAAGCACCCATATTGTCGGCCTCAATGAGCAGATCGAGCAACAGGCGGAAAGCGTCTCCCAATCCTCATCGGCCATCGAAGAAATGTTTGCCAATATCCAGTCTGTTACCAATACCTTAGTCAAAAACGTGGATAATGTCCAAGCCCTGGCGGAGGCTTCCGGGGTGGGCCGGGTTGGCCTTGAGGAGGTAGCCGGGGATCTTCAGGGTATAGCCAGGGATTCCGAGGGGCTTTTGGAGATCAACGAAGTGATGGAAAATATCGCAAGCCAGACGAATCTCCTCTCCATGAACGCCGCTATCGAAGCGGCTCACGCAGGAGAAGCGGGAAAGGGGTTTGCCGTGGTGGCCGATGAGATTCGCAAACTGGCCGAATCCTCTGGAGAACAGTCCAAGACCATCAGCGGGGTATTAAAAAAAATAAAAGAGTCCATAGATAAGATCACCCAGTCCACCAACGAGGTGCTGAATAAATTTGAGGCCATCGACAGAGGGATAAAAACCGTGGCCGAACAGGAAGAAAATATTCGGAGCGCTATGGAAGAACAGGGCGTGGGAAGCAAGCAGATCCTTGATGCGGTGAGTCACCTCAACGATATAACCGACGAGGTTACCCAGAGTTCTAAAGACATGAACACCAGCAGCAAAGAGGTTATTGCCACCAGTCAAACCCTGGAATCCATCACCCAGGAGATACGCTACGGGATGCACGAAATGGCTTCGGGCGCGGATCAGATTAACACGGTGGTAAACCAGGTGAACGAAATCAGCGGCAAGAATAAGAAGGACATTGATGAACTGATCCAGGAGGTCAATAAATTCCATGTGGATTAAATAGGGTTGTTCAAGAACTTTAGTTTTTGAACAATGCTATTATTTTATTTTTCTCAATATTTTTTCTTTGTATTTTTCCTCATATCTTTTTTCAAATTCTTTCTCTTTTCTCATTTCTTCCGCTTTCTCTTCCGCTGTTTTTATTGTAATATTCCCAAATATTGCCTTCCCTATTATATACAATTCCAGCAAGGCTTCATCGCTTTTTTTTATTTCATCAGACACGAATATTCCAGAAAATATTGGCGCCGCCCTGGTTATTATTTTTACATTTTTTGGTACTATTATTTCAATCAAGCCAAATATTGCATTTACATTCAATCTTGTCCTTCCACCGGGTAAATTATCCACTATTATTCTGTTTGCTCCAAATAAACTTGTATAGTTTCCGCCATTTCCCTGTATTGATTCTAGATTTAATGTCCTCCATGAAAACATGGAAAAATGGTTTTCCTTTATTTTCGGCATCCCTGCTTTATTATCTCTCGTTATGGTTACTTCATAGTCATTTACAAGCTTATTTTCCTGTATTATTCTTTCAATAATGTTTAGTTCTTTTTTTGTTTCTATTTTATTTATATATTCCAATATCCGTTCATATTCTTCCATAGTTATTATATTCCGAGAATATTGTTCCGATAATTCTGTTGCCAGTCTATCCTTTTCTTCATCTATATTGAACATATAGAGCCTCCCTTATGAGAGAGCATAGTATTTTTACATTTTCTTGTCAATAGAGCGCATTGCCTCATAATTATTGAACAAGTCCATTCTAGTTTCCGCTCTCGGGACACCGGACCGCATCCGCCTTTTTCGGGTCTCTTTTCGGCCGGTATACTCCCCGGAATTGCTGAATTTTCCCGGCGGAAACTTGATTCGGAAAACGCCCCGGCGTTATAATCAGGGATTATGAAGGTGAACGGCAGACGGTACAGGACTATCTGGCTTGAGGGCCGGGATGGCGGCGTTGTACGGATAATTGACCAGCGGGTTCTTCCCCACCGGTTCGAACTGCTCGATCTCCGCACGGCGGAAGATATACGTAAGGCTATTAAAGACATGTACGTAAGAGGGGCGGGGCTTATCGGAGCGGCGGCGGCTTACGGTATGTACCTGGCCGCGCGCGAAGCCGGGGAGGCTTCCTTTGACGGGGACCTGGCAAACGCGGCGGAAAATCTGAAAAACACCCGGCCCACGGCGAGCAATCTGGCCTGGGCGGTGAATGCCATGCTCGCCTCCCTTCTGGGACAGGGCGGGACGCGGGCGCAAAAGATCGAGAAGGCGCGCCTCGCGGCAGAGGCTATAGCGGACGGGGACGCGGAATCGTGCAGAAATATCGGGCTTTACGGGCTCGAACTTATCAAGGCGGCTGCAGGGAAGAAAAAAAACGGAGCGGTGCATATCCTTACCCATTGCAACGCGGGCTGGCTTGCCTTTGTGGATTACGGCTCGGCCCTGTCGCCGGTATACGCGGCCTTTGACGCGGGGATTCCTGTCCATGTCTGGGTAGATGAGACCCGCCCCCGGAACCAGGGGGCGGCCCTGACAGCCTGGGAATTGGGGGGCCACGGGGTTCCCCATGACCTTATTCCGGACAATGCCGGGGGCCATCTGATGCAGCACGGCATGGTTGACCTGGTTATTACGGGGGCGGACCGGGTGACGCGCCGGGGCGACGCGGCGAACAAGATCGGCACCTACCTTAAAGCGCTGGCGGCGAAAGAAAACGGGGTTCCTTTTTATATAGCCCTGCCATCCGCTACGTTCGATTTCACCATGCGCGACGGCACGCGGGAAATCCCCATTGAGGAGCGGGACCCGGCGGAAGTGCGGTGCATGACAGGAAAAACCGCGGACGGCCGGATAGAAACCGTCCAAATATGCCCGGACAGTACCCCTGCCCGCAACTGGGGCTTCGACGTTACCCCGGCGCGCTATATCACAGGGCTTATTACCGATCGGGGTATCGTCGAAGCGTCTGAGCAGGGAATACTAAAACGCTACCCGGAACACGCCCATGAATGAATCTGTAACAGAAGGCTACGTTAAATACACCGCGGATCACACCGGGGCGGCAGCGCTGGCGGCGGAAGTTTCCGGATGGAAGGAACTTGACAAAGCGCGTACCCGGCTCTACGGCCTTGGCCTTGTCGGGGCGCTTCCCAACGGTGTCGGATTCGGTAACGTGAGCATCAGGATGAACGACGGGGAATTCCTTATCACCGGGACCGCCACCGGAGGCAGGAAGGCGCTGGGCCCGGACGGGTACTGTACGGTCAACGCCGTGGATATTGAAAAAAACCGCGTAACCAGTTCCGGGCCGGTTAAGGCGTCTGCGGAATCCATGTCGCACGGCGCGATCTACCTTGCCTGCCCTTCAGCCCGTTCCGTGATTCACATCCACAGCCGGAACATTTTTGACGGTATGCTCCGGGATCATTACCCCTGCACGCCAGCGGATGTACCTTACGGGACGCCGGAAATGGCCCGGGCCCTTATCGCCTGTGTAAAAGAACAGGGGGGTTCCCGGGGCATGGTTGTCATGGCGGGGCATGACGAGGGTGTAATCGCCTGGGGCGGGCCGGTACAAGAAGCTCTGGATCTGATACTGGAAGTTTATCATACATACAATTAGGAGGCTTATTATGGCGTTTATCGGTATTATCGGCGGGAGCGGTCTGGATAACCCGGATATTCTTTCCAATCCCTGGGACGAAGATCCGGGTACCCCTTACGGGCGGCCTTCGTCCCTCCTGAAGCGCGGGACCATAGGCGGCGTGGAAGTGGCGCTTCTGGCCCGGCACGGACGCGAACACACTATCCCGCCGACACAGGTAAATTATCGGGCCAATATTGCCGCCCTGAAAGCCGCAGGCTGCACGCACATTGTGGCTACTACGGCGGTAGGCTCGCTACGCGAAGAGATTAGCCGGGGCGATTTGGTTATTGTGGATCAGTTTATCGACTTTACCAAACAGCGGAAGATGACTTACCACGAATCTTTTGAGCCCCATAACCCCGTCCACACGGCAATGGCGGACCCCTACGACCGCCGCCTCAGGCAGCTCCTTATGGATGAATGCAACAGTCTTGGCTGTCGTTTCCACGATCACGGAACGGTGATTACCATCGAAGGGCCCCGTTTTTCTACCCGCGCCGAATCCCGCATGTTCCGTGCCTGGGGAGCCGATATCATCAATATGTCTATCGCAACGGAAACCGCCCTGGCCAACGAGGCGGGCATTCCCTACGCGGCGTTGGCCATGAGTACCGACTACGATTCCTGGAAAGACGACGAGGAGCCGGTCACCTGGGAGGCGATAGCGAAGGTCTTCGCCGAAAACGCAGCCAGGGTAACGGCGCTGCTTACCCGGGTTATCCCGAAGATTTAGGAGCAGGCCGGAACCCCCGCCTTGGCAGTTCATTCTGCGTGAAAGCCGGCGGGCTTTTTCGGGGCCATTCTCATCCGGAGAAAGACAATGGCCTTAACTGCCAGAAGGAGGACGAGGAATATCCGCAGGTGCAGGGAATGGGAGAGGACAATGACCGGTATGATGAGGGTGCAGGCAAAAAGATAAATAGAAAGCTTCTCTTTTGCCGTAAGCCCCGCGCCCCGGATCCGTTCTATCCGGGGGCCCAAAAAGCGGTTGCCCATGATCCACCGGTAAAGCCGGGGGGAACTCTTCATAAAACAAAAGGACGCGGCTAAAAGGAAGGGCATCGCGGGCAGTACCGGAAGGACAATGCCGGCAACGCCCAGGGCAAGCAGGACAAATCCCCCGATTATAAACAATAGCTTTGAAATGGTCATACTCCCTCCGTGTACATAATACTGCCCGTTGTGCATAAAACAATAGGCAGTAATAGGGGCTAAATGCGGATTACCGGCGAAAAGCCCGGGTTATTCCCGGTAATCCGGGAAATCCGTTATGAAATCTTTTCCTTCCTTATCGTTGCCGGAATAGAAATACCGGAAGGTCATGGAGAACGGTTCGTTATCCGGGCCGTAAAAGGATTCGGGTTGGAATTTGGCGTATTGCCCCTCGGCGGTCTTTACCACAAAGGTATTTACCGGAACGCTGAAAACAGGAGGCGCCCCCTCTGTTGTGTACCAGCTCCTCCCGATGGCGTCCACCTGACCCGAAAGCGCATGGGTGCTGAAGACCTGCTCTATACTCCGGCCCGCGAACTTTAAGGCCTCCACCCCTTTGTAGGTGTTGAGCAACACCGCGGGCCAGGCAGCGCTTCCCGCCGCAAGACTGACATACCCCGGATTGTCCGGGTCTTCAGGAAGCTCAAGATCGGCACGGGTAAAAAGCAGGTCCCAATCGGCCACCGGGGGGATCCCCAGGGCCGTGCTGTCAACCTGCGCGTCGGCAAGGTCCGGCACGTCCAGGTCGAAATAGACATACCCGTATCCCCGCTCTTTGGTGACCCCCGAAAGAGAACCCTTGATGTCTACCTCGGTTGTACCATCAAGACCCTTTACCACAGTGATGTGATAAGCGGGAGTTGGAGGCAGCAGGGAGGTCATGCCTACCGTCTTGAAGAGCAGCTTGTAATAATTCCCCCTGGCGGTTTTTACGATATATACATACCGTCCGCCGCCGCCGAACCGGACCGGATAATATTCGCCGTAACTGCCAATCTCCCCCGCGAAGGGGTTCTCCTGTGCCTGGTACGCGCCGCCGCCGGGATTTTTCAGGAGCGGTACGCCTTGCCTGAAGGTATACTCCTTCACCCGAACCCCCTCCGGGCCCGCCGCGCCGGTAAGGTCGTCGCCGAGGCTGGCCGCGACGGTCTTGAGTACCCTGACCCCGCTGCCGTAGCTCCCGCTGTTGGCAAAGATATAGCTGTCCTCGGGCCCTTTGACGAACAGGCCGATGTCGAAAAAGTCCCGGGGGACTTCGGCGGCTTTTCCGGTGGAAAAGTCAAAGAATACCGCCTGGTCCGCGCCCTGATACTCCGCCCGGACAAGGCCGGTGGAGTAGCCCTGATTGCCACCGCCGTCTTTTTCGTCATGACAGGACAGGGCAAGGGCAAGCAGGACAAATCCCCCGATTATAAACAATAGCTTGGTCATAGCGCCTCTATGTAAGATACTGCCCGCCATTCAGCGAAGGGCGGGCAGTATGCGTTGATTTTACACGCGGATTACCGGCCAAAAGCCCGCGTTATTCCTCGTAAGAATAAGAGAAATCCATGACGAAACTTTTCCCGTCCTTGGCAAACGTTGTGGGCTGGAATTTCGCGAACTTCCCTTCCTGGGTTTTTATCACATAGGTATTATTCGGCACCGAATACACAGGCGGCATACCCGCTGTACTGTACCATCCGTAGCCGATGGCGTCAATTTCCCCGCTTAATCCGTCATCGCTCAGATCCGTGGCTGTAATCTCGGCTATGGATTTTCCGGTTACAATCTTTGCTTTTACTTCTTTATAGATGTTGAGGAGTACGGACGAGCGACTTGCCATGGGCATTTGGGTGGTTCCGTCTGTGCTTTGCAGTTCGTTGGTCCTGGTAGCCAGGATGTCCCAGTCCGCAGCCAGGGGAATATTCAACGTTACACCTTCCTTCAGTGCCGATCCGTTATTAAGGGCCTTAGGTCCGCCTGCGGCATCAAGGTCGAAATAAATATACCCGAAACCGTTCCTGATACCGGAGGTGGTATCTTCAAGTACCGTCTTCGCAGACTCACCGCCATTCAAGTCCTTTACAACGGTTATTTTATATCCCGCCGTTGGCGGCGACATTGACACCATACCGAAAATATCGAAGATAACCTTGTAGTAAGCGCCCCCCTGGGTTTTGATCAGGTAGACTTTACCGGAACCATTTCCCATCTGGCCTCCGCTTCCGATTTCCCCCTCAAAAGGATTAGCTTCGCTTTGATAACCATACAGCGCTGTCCCCGTTTTAAAGGTATATTCCTTTACTTTATCTGTTTCGGCGCTCAAGTCCTTGGTAATATCGGTCTCTTCTGTTTTATATACCTGGACCCCGGACCCGTAACTCCCGCTGTTGGCAATGATAGTACCGCTGCCGTCTATGGCGATGTCAAAGAAATCGTGGGGCAGTTCCGTCACGGTCCCGGTGGAAAAGTCGAAGAACACCGCGTTATTCACGCCGCTGTAATCCACATTGAGGGTATCCTGGGAAATACTATCGATGTCGCCGGTCCCGGTTCCGTTACCTGTTCCCGTACCATCACCGGTCCCGGTTCCGTCACCTGTTCCCGTGCCATCGCCGGTCCCGGTTCCATTGCCTGTTCCCGTACCGTTGCCGGTACCGGTACCATCGCCGGTGCTATCTTCGTTTGTCGATGAGTTTGTCAAATTATCGCAGGAAACCCACAGCACCGAGACCGATAAGGCCAGTAGTAGAAAGATGTTTAAAAACATCACCCGTTTAAAGAAAGTCATAACAACTCCTTGTATAAGCGGCGTTATCACCGCTTGCATTTACCAGGACCGTAACCAAACGGGTTACTGATAGGTCCTTGTGTTTTCCGGCGGCGCCGCAATAGTATGCCGGTTAAAAATCACGGCCCCGCCGGTTTTTATTTTTACCGTCTCATGGCGGAAAAATTGCCCCTTAAAACCAGCGCCGATGCTGAATATGATCCCGTCCCGCAGGCCGCCGCCGTATAGTTCAGGCTTAATCCATCGCATGGTCCCGAACCCTCATTCGTAAAAATAAGAGAAATCCATAACAAAGGATTCATTCTTGGGACCGTAAAAAGATTCGGGCTGGAATTTCGCAAACTTCCCTTCCACGGTTTTTATGATGTAGGTATTCCCCGCCACCGAAAAGGTGGGAGGCATACCCGCCATGTTGTACCAGCCGTATCCGATGGCGTCGATTTCCCCGCTTAATCCGGTATCGCTGATCTCCTCTTCCAGAACCTCGTCTATCAGTTTTCCGGTTACTACCTTGGCTTGTACCTTTTTATAAACATTAAGGAGTACGGACGAGCGGCTTGCCACGGGCATTTGGGTGGACACGGTACTTCCGTCTTCGGTCTGCAGTTCGTTGGTCCTGGTACCCAGGATGTCCCAGTCCGTGGCCGGGGGAACGCCGGTCCCGCCCCCTGTCCATGTGGTCCCGTTGTTAAGCACCCGGGGACCGTCCTCTCCCACCAGCTTGAAGTAAAGCCAGCCGTAGCCGTTGGTTAAGCCCGTTATCGCCGCTTTTATTTCGGCTTTACCGGTTTCACCCTCAGCCAGGCCGGGGACTACCGTCATGTTGAATGACTGGGTTTGCCCCATAGTCATACTAAAGACAACTTTGAAATACGCCGCCGTGTCGGTGGTTTTGTATTGGACTTTTACCAGGCACACCTTTGACGCTGCCATCCCCAGTTTTCCCAGGGGATTGAGTTCGCTTTGATAGCCGTACAGCTTGGCCGTATCCAACGTGGCCTTAAAGGTGTATTCCTTAACCTTATCCTCTTGTCCGCTAAAGCCGGCGGTAATCTCGCTCTCCCCGGTGTTGTACACCCAAATACCGGACCCGTAACTCCCGCTGTTGGCGATGATAGTACCGTCAGCGTCAATGGCAATATCAAAGAAATCATGGGGCAGCACGGTTTTATTCCCGGTGGAAAAGTCAAAGAACACCGCGTTATTGTCATTGGCGTAATCCACGTTGAGGGTTTCCCTGTGATACTCAGCCCCGTCGTCGTCGTCACCACCGCTGTTTGTCCCATTATCGCAGGAAACCAACAAGACAGCAGTCGATAGAACCAATAAAAAGATGTTTAAAAACATCGTCCGTTTAGAAAAAATCATAACAACTCCTTGTGTTTCTAGAGGTTCCCCGGTCTTATGCCGGCAAAACCGCGGAACCTCAGGATTTATTGCTTACCGCACCAAGGCGGAAAAGTTACCACGTAAAACCAGCCCCTATGCTGAGGATGATTCCGTCCCGGAGGCCGTAATAGTCCTCCTGGGTTTGATTCCCTGTACTTTTTACAAAATGAATATTGTTGAGCACGTTTTGTACGCCCCCGTATATCTCCAGCTTTTCTCCAAAAAAAGTTTTCCCTATCCGCAGATTGACCATAAGGTAATCGGGGGTATAGGTTTTATCCGCGTAATTAATAAGCTGGGGGGCATTCCAGTTTACCCGGGCCTGGGCGGTGGTTTCGATCACCGGGATACAGTAGGATACGCTGGCGCTAACCTGATGAGGTACCCGGGAAGCCAACTCTATCCAGGTATCCCTGTCCTCCTCCAGTTCTTTCGCCAGGGTGTAGTTATAGGTCAGCGCGGTTTTAAGGCGGCTGCCGTTGTACCGCAGGGATACATCCCCGCCCGCGGTTATGGCCCGGCCCACGTTCCGGTAACTTCTTTTGTAAATAAAATTCTGCATTTCTTCGGAGGAGTTGGGCGCGGAACCGGGGTTTTCATCCGTTATGTAGTCGTCAATCATATCGAAGATATAGTTAAAGAACGCCCCCGCAGAGAGGGTAAATTCCCCGGTAACCGAATAATCCCCGGACAGGTTAAAGCCGTGGGAGGTCTCCGGCGTCAGGTTCGGATTGCCGATGAGCAGAAAATTGTAGGGCGCGGGATGAAAGAAGAACCAGTAATTCTGTTTCAAGCTGGGGGTCTTAAAGCCCATGCCGTAGGAAAGGCGCAGAACCAGGTCCTCCCTGGGGTCATACCGGAAGCTGAGCTTGGGGCTTAGCTTGTAAATGGGTTCTTCCTCGGAATCCTTGGGGGGCCGGTAATCAAAGCGCAGGCCCGGCACGATACGGAACTTGTCCGCGCCGCCGATGTTCCAGGTATCCTGGGTAAAGACGCTGAGCATGATCACCGATTTCTCCGCGTCAAAGGAATCGCTCTCCAGGGCTTCCCGCTTGGCGTTGACGCCGAAAAGCAGGGCATGGGAAATAAGCGGTTCCCAGGAAAACCGGGCCTCCCCTTCCATGTCCCGAAAAAGATTGTAGGAATCTGCCGAAGTTGTGCCATAGCTGTAACTGATCCGGTCCGCATCGTAGTCCAACTGCCGGTAGCTGAAAAATCCGTCCAGCATGGCAAAGTCGGAAAGACGGTAGGTCTCCTTTAGGCCCCCTTCGATCTTGGTGTTCATATAATCATAACCGTTTTCCATATCCACGCTCATATTGAGCAGGGAATTCATCCAGCTCCCGTACAGGGCCAGTTCCCCGCCGGGATGATACCAGGAGGCCTCCGCCCGGATCGCGCCCAGCCGGGCGGCGGGGACCTCGTAGAGGTCGATAGTTTGTCTGCGGGTGTTCCGTTTCTGGACGATTTTCCCGTTATCCCAGTCAAAAGACCCCCCCAGGGAAAGGCCGAAAAGATCGTTGGCATAGCCGATGTAGGCCTCGCTGTAATTACGGATGTTGGAAGCGAATTCCTCTTTGAGCCGGGCGGATACCTTCCCCTTGTCCGGTTTTTTGGTAATGATGTTGATTACCCCGCCCATGGCGTCGGAACCGTAGAGAACCGACGAGGCTCCCCGGATTATCTCTATCCGTTCAATATCGGAAACCGGGATCATGTTGACCGGCGTGGCTCCTCCGGTGTCGCCGGTAATCTCCATGCCGTCGATCAGGACCTTTACATAGGCCCCTTCAAACCCCTGCATCATCACCGTTGCCTGGGGATGTTCGTATATCACCACCCCCGGTATGTTCGCCATCACTTCGGCGACGGTTTTAGCCCCCATTTCGGCGATTTCTTCCGCGCTTACCACTTCCACCGCTTCCACGGTTTCTTCAATGTCCTGGGCTACCTTTGCGCCGCTTACCACCATAACCGGGGCTTCCTGGGCCGGTAAAAAGATAGTTAAAACTAACATAATGATAAAAAGAACAAGCCTTCTCAATCCCATATCATGCCTCCTTTGCTTACTTTTTTTGCGCTGCCTGATCTTCCAGACGATAACGGATGTTTACCTGGGCCGTATAATCCCCTTCCCGTCCTTCCCTGATCGGAAAGGGGCTTGCGGAACGGATGGTCTCAAAAGCGGCCTGAGCCAAAAACCGGTGGCCCGAAGGATCCGCCAAGCCTATCTCCGAAACGGTTCCGTCTTGCCTTATGGTAAAATGCACCTTAATATCCCCTTCAATACCCCGTTTGCGCGCCGACAGAGGATAGATCTTGTTTTTTTCCAGCCTCCCCAGGATCAGGGCCAGGTATTCCGTATCGGTCATCCTTGGTTTGGGTGCGGAAACGGAGCCGGGAATATCCGATGCGATACCATTCCCGGTATGCACTGATGGGCCTTCATCAGCGGCGGAGCTTGACGCACCGGCGGAGCTTAACGCACCGGCGGACAAAGACTCAGCCTCCGGGAGGGCCCTTTCCGGCTCTGACAGGGACGCTGCAGCAGGGAGGGGTATTTCCGGTTCTGCCGGGGAAGCTATGGAGGATTCTTCTTGAACCAGGGGAGTCGCTTCAGAGACCGGTTCTGGAAGGATACGCTCCTCCTGCGGTAACGGAGCCGCGGGAAGGGGCAATTCTTGAGTCGCCTCAGGTAGGATATGCTCTCTTGCCTCCCCTTCCTTGATAGTCTGATCCGCCACATCCAGGGTAAGGGATACTTCCCGGACTTTCGTCAGGGGCTTTTTCTTCTGCGTAAAACCGTCAAACCCCGACAGAACCGCGATATGCAGGGTCAGGATGACCGTAAAACAGGCCGGGGTCAAAAGCCGGTTTGTCTTGAGGCCCTTACCCATCCCGCAGTTTTCCTTACCGGGGGAATTCATGGCGAATTGCCACATGACGAACCCCCACGGCGGTAAGCAGATCCATGATTTCCGTTACCCGCTGAAAGGCCAGCGCCCCATCGCAGTCCAGGGCTATTTGCATATCCGGTTCCTCCTGGGTGTATGCCCGCAGCCGCTGCTTCAGGGCTTCTTCTTCGATCCGTTCCCCCGCGAGGTATAAGACTCCCTCCCTGTCCAAAGAAACGGTACGCATCTGCTGCCGCATCACTTCCCCTGATGAAGCCTTGGGTAAGGAGACCGCCAGAGCCGGTTTTTCAAAGGTGGAACCGATCATGAAAAAAATAACCAGCATAAAGATCACATCAATAAGAGAGGTGATATGAATCTGTAACCTGGCACGAAAAATAAGAATTTTTTGCACGGAAAGTAAGAATTCGCCGGTCAGAATTTGCACGAAAAATAAGAATTTTATTGCTAAAAAATAAAAAAATCCCCACTATGAG
>JAIRNP010000172.1 GCA_031258005.1 Treponema sp. | reverse complement strand
TTTTGGTAGCTCCATCATAAAGGGTATTGCCGTTTTTTTATAGGCAGAGGGATGGTGGCTAGCCGCCATCTCGATGCCTATAAGGCCCGCGGGTGTTGCACTTCAAGATTGAACGCGGGATTTCCACAAACAAGGGCACAGCGCTTTTTCCATGCTCACTGCCGACTCCAATAGCTGCCACCCGCCGTCCGTATGTAAGTGCCCGCAGTACCCTTCAGGTCGCTGCCTATATACGCATCCTTTAGGGCATTGCCGCTTGACCCGAATATGGAGCCTGAGCCTTGGGGGAAGGCATTATCATAGAAACCGAGGTTATAGTCGCCTGTACTGGGATCATAGGCAGATTTGATGATATCAATGAACTTGTCTACCACTGCATCGCCAGTACTCATAGGGTATAGTTGCACTATGATGTCAGTTACCCACTCCAGTTCGTAATAACGATGGTCATAAATGGCTGGCCCCAAGAAGGTTACACGGGTAAGGCTGGTGCAGCCCTCAAAAGCATAGCTTTCAATGGTGGATACGCCGTCTATACATACAAAGTCTGGGGAAAAACCCCCTATGAGCGGGATGCTTTGGATGGCTCGTTGAAGGCGTTCCAATCCCTCTCCATTTATCGAGTTCGGTATGATCACGCCGGTAAGGCTGGTGCAGCCCTCAAAAGCATAGGCGCCAATGGTTTCTATGCTGGACGGGATGGTATAGGTCGTACTAGCTCCCGCCGGGTATTGAATAAGGATTGTTCCCTCTTTATTAACCAGTACACCGTTTATGCTGCGGTACCCCTCGTTTCCAGATGCAACGTTTATGCCGGTGAGACTGGTGCAGCTTGAAAAAGCATGTTTACCAATACTGGTAACATTCTCTGGTATGGCTACGCTGATAAGGCTTGTACAGTCGGAAAAAGCATACTGCCCTATGCTGGTAACCCTTGACGGTATGGTAACCCTGGGAAGCCGAGTGCAGCCGGAAAAAGCGGCCTGCTCTATGTTGATAACGCTTGACGGTATGGTCACGCTGACAAGCCCGCTACAACCGGAAAAAGCGGCCTGCCCTATCATGGTAACGCCGCTGCCAATGATTATGCTGATATTCTCTTTGCAACTAGAAAAAGCGTACTGCCCTATACCGGTAATGCCGTTCCCTATGATTACACTGGTAATCCCGGCGCAGTCAAAACTTTCACCGGAAGACGACCTAAAGACAGTGGAAAAAGCCCTATCGGGAATACTGCCGGTTCCGCTCAGTACAAGCGCCAAGTTTGAATACCCGCTGAATTTATTGGCAAAATCCCCGGTAAGCCCGGCAGGTATGGTCAGATTGGTCAGGGCGGAGCAGTTGTCAAAAGCGCCATAAGCCAGATAGTAAGTAACGATATTCCCACTGCTGCTACTGTCCAAGCTGTAGGCGCCGATACTGGTAACACTTTCCGGTATGGTCACGCTGGTAAGACTTGTGCAGTTGTAAAAAGCGCCCTTCCCGATACTGGTAACACCCTGCGGTATGATCAGTGCGCCACTAAGCTCAGTACAGTTGTAAAAAGCGCCGTCCCCGATACTGGTAACACCCTCCGGTATGCTTACGCCGGTAAGATTAGAACAGTCCTCAAAGGCACAATACCCAATGCTGGTAACCTCTGACGGGACGGTATAGCTGCCTTTGCGTCCTTGGGGGTAGAAAAGAGGGCTCGTTTTGTCCTTGCTAAACAAAACGCCGTCTACGCTGCTGTAATCGCTATGCCCCTCGTCAACGCTTATGTCGGCAAGATTGGTACAACCGTCAAAGGTATCTTCCCCAACGCCGGTAACGCCTGCCCCTATGGTAACGCTGATAAGCGCCGTGAGCCGTGAGCCGGGGCGAAGTCTGCGGCTTCGCTGAGGGGGCTGACTTTAGAGCTAGGCTTAGCCGAAACATAATAATAGTATATATTTTATGTAAAAAAAAGCAATAGTTGATTGCAAAGACTCTCATGGTGAAAGTGCCGATGCCCTGACCTAGGCTTGATAAATATAGAAAAAAATCGTATCACTGGAAGACAGGGCAACCTATAGCCAGGAAAATCAAACAGGAGTAAGAAAGGAACAACTATGCGGGTTCTGAAATTTGGCGGTACATCCCTTGGGTCAGCAGAGGCGATCCGTAAGGTGGTGGAGATTATCAAGGACAAAGAACATTCCGGTAAGGTCGCCGTGGTGGTGGCTTCTGCTATGGCTGGGATGACCGACGGGCTCATTGATCTGGCCCGGAGGGCTCAAACCGGGGATCATACCTATATCGGTTTAGCCCAGACTATGCAAAACCAGCACCAGGCAGTAGCCGCGGCGTTTCTTACCGGAACAGGGCTCGATACTGTGCTTGCTGCTATTACCCGATCCTTTGAAGAACTTATCCGTATCTTGGATGGGGTTGCCATTCTTCGGGAACTTTCCCCCCGGACCCTCGATGGGGTGATGAGCTTTGGGGAGCGGCTTTCCGCATCCTTATTGGCTGAGATCCTCTCCGCTGCAAAGGTACCTGCAGCCTACTTGGATACCCGCCGGCTTATTATAACCGATAATCACCATGGAAACGCCCAGGTCTTAGCTTCGAAAACCGCTACACGTATACGGGCTTTCTTTCAAGGGCCTTCTGCTTCCTTTCCCCTCCAGGTTGCCACTGGTTTTATCGGCGCTACGGTGGATGGCGCCACTACCACCCTGGGACGGGGGGGGTCGGATTTGAGCGCCGCCTTGTTCGGTGCGGTCCTCGAGGTGGAAGAAGTGGAAATATGGACCGATGTGGACGGAATTCTCACCGCCGACCCGCGGATGGTGAAAAACGCTTTCAAGATCGATACCCTGTCTTACGTGGAAGCCATGGAGCTTTCCCATTTTGGCGCCAAGGTACTGTACCCTCCTACCATCCGGCCTGCCTTGGAAAAAGGCATACCCATTAGGATCCGTAATACCTTTAAGCCATCCGAGGGCGGGACGAGGATCATCCAGGACATCGAGAACGGGGCCTACCCCATCAGGGGGATCAGCTCCATGAACGATGTGGTCTTAATCCGTGTCCAGGGTTCAGGAATGGTAGGGGTGGCGGGTTTTTCTTCCCGGCTCTTTGGCGCCTTGGCCCGGAAGCGGATCAACATCATCCTCATTACCCAGAGTTCCAGCGAATACTCCATCTGCTTTGGGATCCTTCCTGAAGACGCCTCTGCTGCAGAAGCGGCCTTATACGAGGAATTTGAGCGGGAGATAGGCTGCGGCGCGCTGGATGTCCCGGTAATCGAGGGGGATTTGGCGATCATTGCAGTAGTGGGTTCCCGGATGAAAAGTACCTCAGGGATTTCAGGCAAGGTATTTCATGCCTTGGGCCGAAACGGCGTGAATGTGGTTGCCATTGCCCAGGGATCTTCGGAGCTCAATATTTCTGCGGTCATCCCTCGCCAGGATCAGGCAAAGGCCCTTAACGCCATCCATGAGGTGTTTTTCTTGTCTGGGGCCCGTTCGGTCAACCTGTTTCTGGTGGGGATCGGGCTTATCGGCAGTACCCTGCTGGAACAGTTGGCGGACCAGCAGGAGATTCTGGTGGATGAACACCAGATCCGTATAAACCTGGTAGGGGCGGCTAATTCCCGGTACATGTGCTTCAATCCTGAAGGACTGGATCCCAAGAAGGTGAAATCCCTATTAACAGGGGATACCGGAGCAGTACCCTTTACGTTACCGGGGTTTATCGAAAGGATGAAGGTGCTGAATCTTCCGAACTCCGCTTTTTGCGACTGTACCGCCAGTGACGACGTGGCCGCTCAGTATGAGCAGATTCTACACGCATCCATACCTATTGTTACTCCTAATAAGCGGGCCAATTCCGGCCCCTATGACTATTATAAAAGACTTATCACCCTCTCCAAAGATCGGGGCATACCCTACCTGTACGAGGTTACGGTCTGTGCAGGGTTGCCGGTGATTTCCACCCTTCGGGACCTGTTTTTGTCTGGGGATAAGGTACGGCGGATCGAAGCGGTTTTATCCGGGACCTTGAGTTTTATCTTCAACAACTACGATGGAAGTAAGCCCTTTTCCGCCCTGGTCCGGGAGGCCCAGGTCAAAGGCTATACTGAGCCGGATCCCCGGGAGGATCTGAACGCCAAAGACGCAGCCCGGAAAGCCCTGATTCTGGCCCGAGAGTGCGGCATACCCCTGGAATATACCGATGTAGCCATTGAACCGATTCTGCCGGAGGCTTGTTTTGCAGCGGAGGGAGTGGAGGCATTTTTCATGGAACTGGAAAAATCCGACGGGGTTTTTGAACAGCGCCGTGCAGAAGCTGCCGCTCGGGGGGAGGCGCTTCGGTATGTGGCGATTATCGAAGACGGTACGGCCCGGCTTACCCTCCGTTCAGAACCAGAGGGAAGTCCCTTCCGTTCCCTGGTGGATTCGGATAATATCGTGGTGATTACTACGGATCGGTATTCCGCCTTGTCCATTGTGATAAAAGGCCCTGGAGCCGGGGCACAGGTTACTGCAGGCGGGGTCTTCGCGGACATCCTTCGGATAGCCCGGACCTTGGTCTAGCAGCGTATATACCGTGAGTTCGATGGAATCCGCGAATGCACGCCAACTTCAGTGAATTATTCGCATAAATTCGCGTGATTCGCGGTTTTTTTCTCTCTGTCGAACTCCCGTTACAAAAGATTAGAGCGGTTCAAAAGGCGTTTCCCGCCGGGGGAGCGCTTTTTCAGATAGCCCTGGTACGCGGCACTGGACCGATAGTATCCCTCAAGATCCTTAAACGAAGAGGATTCATCACAACGATAGAGTTCCAAGAGGGTGGGAAACAGGGGAGAGGCTAAGAGTTCCTGATGCGTATGCACCGGTAAGCGGGGCAAAGCCGCAGGCAGCATGTGGTTTTTAACCAAGTACCGTATATCCTTAATGAGGGCGGCGTCAAATCCCAGCCGTTTCAGGAAGGCATGGGCAAGCTGCGCCCCAAGCTCTGCATGTCTATCAAAGGGATGCTTCCCTGCAGCCGCTGCCAGGGGTTTTCCCACATCGTGGAGCAGCAGTCCCAAGGAAAGCTTGAAATCATACACCGGCTGCCGGGGGATGATCGGTTTTCGGTACAGGAATGTTTCCATGGTATGGTTCCATCCGTTTCCTTCAGGATGAAATTCCTTGGTGTGCTCCACCTCATCCAGGCGGCTCAGTTCCGGCCAGAGTTCTTCCACAAGACCTGAAACCTTGAGCAGTCTCAAGCCCCGATCCGGTCGGGGTGATACGAGGAGGCTTCTCAAGAGGATCCGCTGCCATTCAGGGTTGGGAGGCGCTCCCTTGGGCAGTTTTTTAAGGGATTGTCCCAAGGCAGTAATGGGAACAGACTCTTCCACTCCGTACCGAGCCGCCATGAGGGCCCCTTCCATAGCGGCTTGGTACTGGTCTGCATGAGAATTGAGGCCTTCCCACCAGGAAGCCTGAGGGCCCTTTTTAAGGGAGCCTGCCCTGAGTTCCCGCAACAAAGGATAAATCCCCTGGGGATCCTGAAACCGCTCGGTCTTGATATCCTGGGTAAACGAAAGAAACCGGTATGACCCTTGCGGGGGTGCTTCTTTTTCAACGCAGCGAAAATACCACCCCCTTTCCGCTCGATCCAAGGCGGCATCAGCAATACCAGGGCCGGGAAAACGCACGCCCTCAAAGGACCGTGCCAAAACCACAATATCCGCATTGGTTTCAACCCAGGCATAGGGAAGTGCCGGAAGTCCGAGGTACCGATCAATAGCACTCAATCCCCAGAGCTTTAAGGAATACCCTCCCGCATCCAAGGCTTTATAGATAGTTCCGATCCCCATGGTTCCCTACGCATATATCCAGTCCTGTGGACCGGGTTACGCCCCTGCCCTGGGACTGGAACCTGGTTTACCCTGCCCAGGATCCGGGTATACACAAAAGGCTGAACCTCTTGCGGTTGCTCTTTCAAAACTGAAGTTTTGAAAGAGTCTCAGGCTTATACTTTTTTCTTGATAATATCGCTCTTGAGACAGCGGGCGCAGATTTTAAGGGTCAGGGTTGTACCCTGGACCTCGGTTTTTACCTTCACCAGATTGGGCCGCCAGGTACGGCGAGTACGGTTCTTGGCATGACTTACCCTGTTCCCGGTAATGGTGTGTTTTCCGCAAATATCGCATACACGAGACATAGTGATCCTTCCTTACGAGTATAGAGATTTATATACTAGTGAAAAACCGCCTTTCTGTAAAGGGGCGCATTGCCTCATCAAAAATGTTGTCGAAAAGAGGTCATGCCTCAAATTGAAACGTCAACTTGTTGACGCTGTTGCCCAAATTATAATGGGGATACCGCATGGAGGGTGTCCCAATG
>JAIRNP010000077.1 GCA_031258005.1 Treponema sp. | reverse complement strand
TACCTATTTCTTCACGCTTTGTTTTTCGGTGAAAACGTGCCCTGTCCATGATGACCGTTTTACCGCTTTCAACAGGCTTTAAAGATTGTTTTCAAACCATTCTTCAAAACGGGTTCCTTAGAGTTGTTCGGAAACTTGAGGTTTTCGAACAACTCTGTTAAAACAAGCCCACAGCTCGTAAGACCGATATAATACCAAACATGGTAAACATGGACAGCACCGTAGAAAGATACACGGTTTGAGCTGCGAATGCCGGATCCATCTGGTAGTTTCGCGCCATCACGAGCGTAGCAACCGCACAAGGAGCCCCAAAAACCACCATCAGGGTTCCCAGTTCTTGTCCCCGGAAGCCCGCCCCAATGATTATGGGCAGCAGGATCCCGGGAATAATCACGAGGCGCACCATACAGGCCCCCAGCACCGGACCGATGGTATGGGCCAGTTTTTTCAGATCAATCTGCGCCCCCAGGAGGAGGAGCGAAATGGGGGTACCCGTAAGCGCTACGGATCGGATCCCCTTGATAAGGAAAACAGGCAGGTCAATATGGCATACAGAAAGGAGGATTCCCAGCACTGAACCGATAATGAGGGGGTTTTTCCCAATATCAATGGCGGTCCGTTTAAGCGCCCCATCCAGAGAAGAGGCCTCCTTTGGGCTATTAGCGATCAGCCGGGTATGATAGACCATGATGATCACCGTGAAGAAGTTGAACAGGATAATCGTAACCGGTACCAGCATGGCAGCAACCTTGACGCCGGATTCCCCGAAAAGATTTACCGCTAAGGGTAAGGCATAAATGATATTGTTTGAACGGAATGAGCAAACAATGAAGATGCAGCGCCGGGAAGGCTCTTTGATCGTAACCGTGAAGATAAGCCAGGCTAGGAACGCAATAAGAAAAATACTTATGATGGTAAAAAGCAAGAGCTTGAGATTAAATTCCGCATAATAATCAATAGAGAGGGTACTGTTGAATATATGCAGGGAAAGGAGGTAACGAAAACAGAGTTTGTTCAAGACCTCAATATCCGCTTCTTTAATATCTTTACGCCAGGCAATAAGCCAGCCCAAGACTACGGTACATAACAAGGGGGCAATGGCGTTAAAGCTAAATCCTAATACCTCCAAGACTCAACTCCTAGGCTGGGGAAGTATCACCGCTTTCGTCCCTGGAGGTATGCTTCCAGAATGGCCTGTTCATTATCAGGGAATGAGAGAAATTGCAGGATAACCACGCGGCCAGGATGGATGAGCTTGCAAACCGGGGAAAGTATCGCCTCTCCAGCCCTAAGGGAACATCCGGGTAATTCCCTGTTTACCGGGATGTCTCTCATAGAAACCATACCATCGGGATAAAAGGAAATACCGCCGGCTGAAATACTGGTAACCCTCCCGGTGATGAGCAGCTTAGTAACAGGATTGGAAATCACCAGCCCAAAACGGTTCCATGCTTCCTCAAAGTACCGGCGGACCCGGTAGTGTTCCTGGGCCGGAATGCCTATCCGTAACAGGTCCTGCAGCCGCGTAATTTCTCGAGGATCATCCAGGGCTTCCATAACCAGGCCGTTCACTCCCAGATAAAATGCTTTTGAAGCTGCTTCCAGGGGAAACCGGATACCTTTAAGGATGATAATAGGGCAGGCCTCTTTGGTCCGTTCGCTTCTGATGAATTGCAACAGGGCTTTCCAATGCCGGGGAAAGTCTTGGGCGCTGATGATGATCCCTTGGGGATCCACTTCATCCATGTTGTCCATACTTTTCAGTACATACCGATAACGGATAAGATCGAATCCCATAGATGCGGTATAGTAAGAAACCCGATCAAAGGTATCATCAGAACCAATGACCAGCAGTAGCTTCATCGAGTCTCCGGTTCATTCCGTCCCTAAATTGATAACCGAATAATCCACGATGGTCCATATATCGTATTTACGGCGTACATAATAGGTGTACCGTTTCTTTTCCGTAACCGTGGATCCGATCCTAAACTTCTCCAAGGCCACGACGGTACCTTCCATTTCATTGTAGTTGGTCCGTTCAATCTGGAATTCGATGGGGATCATCCCAATATCCCCGTCCACTACTGAACGCTGCAGGTCCATCCGGTACCGGGCGATCATCTGCTGGCGGCCCTCTTCCGATTCCGTCAACCACTGCCGTTGCCGTACCCCATCTCGGGTCAGCATGGCTTCCAGGTCCAGGTAAAGAAAGAACTTTTCCCATTGGGACTTTTGCCGGGCGTTTAACAGGTATTTCACCACCTCATCAGGAGGCAGTTTCTCCCGCACCAGGACCGCATTAGTCTCCACATCCATCTCCAGGGGTATCCCATCAGGACCTATCAGGGAAGGAGGCCTGAGGCTCAGGGAAAGCCGGTTTGATTCCAGGGGACTGACCGAGCTGTCTGTCGATGCGATCCGGTACAATTCGGGGTACATCCGGGCCTGCACGATGAAGGAACCGCTCTGCTGCATATCCACATAGTCTCTGAGATTTTCGACAAACGAAAAAGACTCTCCGCTTGCTATGGATACTTCCCGGAAATACACTTGTTGGCTTTGGCTCCGTTTACGCAGTAAAAAAGGCGCGGGATCGACGAGCCGGTTCGTCATGGTCCGTACGTCAAAATCAAGGGAAAAAACTCGCTCATCGGCCAACTTGAACCGGAAGGGAGCAGGGTTATTATTGGTGATGCTTACCTGTATATAGATGGGCTCGATCCTCCCTGAAAGGTCTGACGGTCCATATACGTAATAGATCCGCTTATCAAAATACCGTATGCTCAACCCAATGTCGGCGGAAGCCGCCGGGAGTACCCCCAACACGAGGGCAACGATAACAATGATGGTATGCTGTTGTTTCACCGTGAGACTCCGTGGTTCATAAAATATACTGCCCATGAAGGATCAATATATACTATAGTAATCGGTATATTGTTATGAATACCTTATCCTTTCCTTCAGTGCTCCGTCAAGTCTGGGCTTCCCCAGGGATACAGCAGGTGATTTCCGCATGGAAACAGGGGCAGTTCCCCCTGGAAATTGATGCGGTGGAAGGATCCCTGGCGGCTATCCTCCTGGCGCTGTTCTCGGAAACCCGCAGCCTGCCCATCCTGGTGGTGGTTCCCACCGAAACCGACGCGGCCCATCTGGCCGCGGACCTGCAGGCCCTTAAAACCCCTGTCTTAGTGTTTCCCTGGTGGGGCGCCTTGCCCTACCAGGAACTATCCCCCCGTTCCCGGGTGTTTAGTGAACGGATCAAGGTCCTCAGCCTCTTGGTCGCCGGGGAGAATGCCCTGGAACCCTGCCGGATCGTCATTGCTTCCCAACGGGCCTTCTTAAGCCCGGTTCCTCCTCCTGAGGAATTGTACCGGTCCCTCATCCCCCTCAAAACCGGAGACGCCCTGGACACCACTGCCTTGGCCGCCACCTTGGTGCGTTACGGCTATACCCGGGTCCCCAAAGTCCAGGTGCAGGGTGAATTTGCCCTCCGAGGAGAGGTTCTAGATATCCTCATGGGCGGAGACGAGCACGCCTACCGGATCCTCTTTGATTTTACCAAGATAGAATCCATAAAACGCTTCGATCCCCTCACCCAAACCAGCCAAGCCCAGGTCCCCCAGGTGCTGCTCCGTCTCTTTACCCTGCCCGGAGGTATGGACCCGGTTACGGCAAAAGCGCTACCCGGGAAAGACCCCGCAAAAGACGCAGCCCTTGAACCGGGAAATCCTCCCTCAGAAACCCCCAAGGCTATCCAGGGACATTTAAAAAAATATTTTGAGGGAGGGGCGGTCTGTTTTGTGGATAGGGAGCGGCTAGAAAATGCCCAGGAGCCGTTGGAACGGGAATGCCGGAACTTGTATGCCAAGGCCCGCCGGGAACGGGAGGTTCCCCGGCCTGAAGAAGTCCTCCTTAACTTCAGGGAACTCGTCCAGAGCAGCCCCCGGCGCTGTTCCTTTATGGGCATGAAAGGAGGCGGGGAGCCGGGGGCGCGGCGGTTTTCCCTTGCCGGGGAGCCTCCCCGGAGTTTTTTCGGCAATGTTACGTACTTAAAAGAAGAATTTGCGGCTCTGGCAAAGGAGGGCTGGGAGATCCTGGTGGCCGCGGAATCAGCGGTGCAGGCAAGCCGCATACAGGAGCTCTTGAAGGAGGAGGCTTCGGTTTCCGTACTGTTCCTGCCCCTGACTGCGGGTTTTGCCCTGCCCGACCGCAAGTTCATGGTGGTCCAGGAAAACGAGATCTTCGGCAGACGGCGGCGGCCTCCCCGGTCATTGAAAACCGTCCGCAGTACGGCCATTGACACCTTTGTGGAACTCAATCCCGAAGACTTTGTGGTGCATATAAACTACGGTATCGGCCTCTTTAAGGGAATTGAACGGATCCATGCCCTGGGACACGAGCGGGACTATATCAAGCTGGAATACGCCGGGGAGGAGTTCGTCTTTGTTCCCATTGAGCAGGTGAACCTGGTGCAGCGGTATATTGGGAACGAGGGAAATCCGCCGCGGCTGGACAAGCTGGGTTCTAAATCCTGGGAAAACCGGAAGGGCCGGGTTAAACAATCGGTGGAAGACATTGCCCAGAAGCTCATTGTCCTGTATTCCAAGCGCAAAGCCGCCCAGGGTTTTGCTTTCCCCGGGGATTCAGAATGGCAGACCATGTTCGAGGCGGCCTTTCCCTTTGAGGAAACCGAGGATCAGCTCCGCTGCGTGGAGGAGATCAAGGCGGACATGGAAAGCCCCCACCCTATGGATAGGCTGGTTTGCGGGGATGTGGGGTACGGCAAAACCGAAGTGGCGGTTCGGGCTTGTTTCAAAGCCATCATGGGGGGGAAGCAGGTGGCCTTTTTGGCGCCCACCACGATCCTGGCGGAACAGCACTTTGAGAACTTCCAGGAACGGTTCTCCCAGTTTCCGGTACGCCTTGCCATGCTCTCCCGCCTGGTGGAACGGGGCGCGGTGAAGAAGACCCTGCAGGGGATTAAAGCCGGAACCATCGACCTTATCGTCGGAACCCATCGGATCATTCAGAAGGATGTGGTCTTCAAGAACCTCGGCCTTTTGGTCATTGATGAAGAACAGCGGTTTGGGGTAAAAGACAAGGAACGCCTCAAGGAATTGAAAACCAACGTGGACTGCCTCATCCTCAGCGCCACGCCCATCCCCCGGACCCTGCACATGAGTTTACTCAAGATCCGGGATATGAGTCTCCTCGCTACACCTCCTCAGAACCGGCATCCCATCGAGACGGTCATCGAAGAGTACAGTGAAGAGCGGCTTACTGCAGCCATCCGGCGGGAAGCGGCGCGAGGGGGACAGGTCTTTTTTCTGCATAACCGAGTCGAAAGCCTTGCCGATACCCGGCGCAGGATTGAGCGCCTGGTACCGGAGATGCTGGTGGACGTGGCCCACGGCCAAATGGACCCTCAAGACCTGGAAGACGTGATGCACCGCTTTATCCACGGAGGCTTTCATGTGCTGGTATCCACCACGATCATTGAAAACGGTATTGATATTCCCAATGTGAACACCATCATCATTGACCGGGCGGACATGTATGGGGTGTCCCAGTTGTACCAGCTTCGGGGACGGGTGGGCCGTTCCGACCGGGTGGCCTATGCGTATCTCTTTTATCCTCAGGACCGTTCCTTGTCGGAGGTGGCTATGAAACGGCTTCAGGTGATTTCTGATTTTACCGAACTGGGCTCAGGATTTAAAATCGCCTTGAAAGACATGGAGATCCGGGGCGCGGGGAACCTGCTGGGCCGGGAACAATCCGGGGACATCTACTCGGTGGGTTTTGACCTGTATCTCCGGCTCTTGGATGATGCGGTGAAACGCCTGGAGGACGCCCAGTACGAGGCAGAGACCGAAACCCTTTTGGAACTGGAATATTCCGGGTTTATCCCTGACGCCTATATTGACTCCCCCCAGGAAAAGATGGAGGTCTACAAGAAGATCGCCGCGGTCCGGGAGAAGGATGAACTGGAACAGGTGTATGGGGAGCTGCTGGATCGGTTCGGCCCCCTGCCTGAAGAGGCCGCGTCCCTGCTTGCCCTGGCGGAAATCCGCATTATCTGCCGGGAGATCGGCGTGGTTTCGCTCAAAGAGCGGGACGGGATGGTCCGGGTAACATTTGGGAAGGTCTCCAAGGTGAATGTGGACCGGCTCATCCGGCTTATGCAGGAGAGTAACGGCAGGGTAAAGCTCGATCCCAAGATCCCCAATGTGCTGATACTGGCCACGGGAACCATTGGCCTTAAAGAGAAGAGCGAATTCATCCGGGAGAAACTCTCTCGTTTGTAGGTGTTCCCGTAGGGTTTCGCGGGGCCGGGTGATTTTTTGCCCGGAACCAATTATCCCCCGTAGTTTATCATAATTTGACACTATTTCAAGAAATTCCGGTTATTTTTGCCCATTTCGGTGAACCAGAATTGCCAGAATACCAAGACTCATTCCGGCTATCACCTTTTTATATGCGCCGGCCCTGATTGAACAAGTCTATTGTTTTTTATTCCTGCTTAGTCTATAGTAAATGGGTTTGCTATGAGCAAGCCTCCTCGGAATACTATGGTTAAAGGAGTTTGGATCATGGAAAGAAAATTTATCCCCGTACGAACCGTGGTGGCTATCGGGATCGGTGCAGCCTTGGTGTTCGTACTGATGCGTTTTGTGGCGATTCCCTCAGGGGTGCCCAACACCAATCTGAACATGGCTTCCGCCATTTTAACGGTCTTTGCGGCGATCTTTGGGCCGCTGGCAGGGTTTCTTATCGGCTTTATCGGCCATACCTTGACAGACCTTACCTGGGGAGGGGTCTGGTGGAGCTGGGTTATCGCGGATGCAGTCTACGGTCTCTTAATCGGTTTTTTCGTGAAGGTCTATAAAATTGAAGAGGGAGGATTCGGCCTTACCAAGGGTATTATCTTTAATATCGTGCAGATCCTCTCCAATGCTATTGCCTGGGTTGCCATTGCCCCTACCCTGGACATCCTGATTTATCAGGAACCAGCGGAGAAGGTATATCTCCAGGGCCTTGTGGCAGGAGGACTCAACAGCGCGGTGGTCCTCATCCTTGGTACTATCCTCGCTTTTGGGTATACCCGTACTAAGGTAAAGGCAGGCAGTCTCAAGGCGGAATAGGGGCCGTATGAGCAAGCCCGCGATCCTTTTCGAGGATTTTACCTTTACCTATAAGGCCCAGGCAGAACCGACCTTATCCCATATTTGTTTGTCGATCCCCCCGGGGGAAAAGATACTCGTTGCGGGGCCTTCGGGTTCAGGAAAATCTACCTTGGCCCACTGTATAAACGGCCTTATCCCCCATGCTTTTAAGGGGCAGATCCAGGGGGCGTTTTCCCTCATGGGGGAGGATGCCCTGAGTATGGGTATTTTTGCTATATCCAAGAAAGTAGGAACTGTGCTGCAAGATACGGACGGTCAGTTTGTAGGATTGCGGGTTGGGGAAGATATCGCCTTTGTGGCGGAGAATGACTGCATCCCTACAGAGGAAATGCACCGTCGGGTAGCGGAAGCCGCCGGGATCGTGCACCTGGAAGAACACCTTGCCAAGTCTCCGCAACACCTTTCCGGGGGACAGAAACAGCGGGTTTCCCTCGCGGGGGTTCTGATGGATCCCGTGGAAATCCTCTTGTTTGATGAACCCTTGGCTAATCTGGATCCTGCTACCGGAAAGGAGACCATTGAACTTATCGACCGCTTGCACCGGGAAACGGGAAAAACCGTTATCATCGTGGAGCACCGCCTGGAAGATGTGCTCCACCGGCGGGTGGACCGGATTGTGGTGATGGAACAGGGGCGGATTAAAGCGGATCTCCCTCCGGGAGAACTTTTCGCCGCGGATATACTGCGAAAGACCGGTATCCGGGAACCCCTCTACCTGAGCGCCTTACGGTACGCGGGTACGGAGATCACCGGGGAGATGCGGCCTGAAACAGTGGCGGCGGTTGCCTTTGATCCGCTGCGGCTTATCGCATGGGACCAGGGGCTTGCGGGTCATCCCCCGGAGCAATCCGGTCCGCCGTTGCTGATGGTTAAGGAGGTAGATTTTTATTATCCCCAGGACGTAGACAAAGAGCTGGTCCTGGAAGGCGTATCCTTTACCATAGCCGCGGGAGCGTGGGTAAGCCTGGTGGGAAAAAACGGGGCAGGAAAATCGACCCTGGCTAAGCTCATTTGCGGGTTTAATCAGCCGGTTTCAGGGTCAATCTGGTTTGAGGGGCAGGATCTGGCAGCTTATTCTATTAAGGAACGAGCCCAGTGGATCGGGTATGTCATGCAGAACCCCAATCAGATGATCTCCTTTCCCTTAATTTTTGATGAAGTAGCCCTGGGACTCCGGACCCGAGGCATAGGGGAAAAGGAAATCCACGACCGAGTCATGGAAACCCTAGCCATTTGCGGGCTTTACCCCTTCCGCACGTGGCCGGTGAGCGCCTTGAGTTACGGTCAAAAGAAGCGGCTTACCATTGCGTCTATTCTGGTGTTGGGGCCTTCCCTTATCATCCTGGATGAACCTACCGCGGGCCAGGATTTTCGGCACTATGGGGATATCATGGAGTTCTTGAGGAAACTCAACCGGGAACAGGGTATGAGCTTTTTCTTTATCACCCACGATATGCACTTGATGCTGGAATATACCCAGCGGGCCTTGGTTCTTTCCGGGGGGAAACTCCTGGCAGATGAGGCTCCTGCGGCTATTCTCACGGACCCGGAGATGATAGAAGGGGCAAGCCTGAAGCGGACCTCTCTCTATGATCTGGCCCTCCGGGCGGGCATGGCGGATCCCTTAGGCTTTGTCCGGCATTTTATTGATTATGAACGAGTACAGCGGGAGGCTGCCCCGGCATGAGCCGTTTCATGCTTGGGTATATACCACGGACATCTCCCCTCCATAGGCTTTCAGGTTCGACCAAGCTCGTGGTTTTTCTCCTGTGGTCGATTGTAGCTATGGCTGGTTATGACACCCGGCTCATGGGGATCATGACCATCGGGGGGATCCTCTTATTCATCCTGTCCAAAACCAAAATCCGGGAAGTCTCGGTTATTTTCACCATGCTCCTGTTCTTTATGGGGTGTAATCTTCTGGGGATTTACCTTTTTGCCCCTGAACAAGGGGTCGCTATTTACGGTTCCCGGCATCTTATCTGGGAGGGTTTTGGCCGGTTCACCCTTACCCAGGAACAGCTTTTTTATGAAGGTAACGTGCTGCTGAAATACGCCATGATCCTTCCGCCGGCGATTCTTTTGATCGTTACCACAGACCCAAGCGAATTCGCGGCTTCCCTCAACCGTATCGGGGTGAACTACTCGGTTGCCTATGCGGTGAGCCTGGCCCTGCGGTATATCCCTGATGTGCAGCGGGATTATGAAAACATCTCCCAGGCCCAGCAAGCCCGGGGGATTGAGCTTTCCCGGAAGGTCTCCTGGGTGAAGCGCCTCAAAGGGGCCGGGGCTATCCTGCTCCCCCTGGTGTTCTCTTCTTTGGATCGGATTGATGTGGTGAGCCGGGCCATGGAACTGCGGAGCTTTGGGAAGTACAAGCGCCGTACCTGGTATGCAGCCCGTCCATTTACCCCGGCGGATCTCTTGGTTCTCATTTGCTCAGGGATCCTGTTTGCCCTGGGGATGTGGTTTACCTTTCGGGATGGCAACCGGTTTTACAATCCCTTTTCTGAAGGCTGAAGGGAAGCCCCCCAAAAAGCCAACGAGTACCCCGCTTGATTCTGTGGGTCAAGTTCAGATTTAGGGGGAGGGGGGCTTGTGGAGTGTGGGAAAATTAGGCTTGACTATTCAGTGTTAAGGGTTTATAGTAAATACAGTACCGATTGAAGGAAAGGGGTGTAATTCCCCTGCTAGTCCGTAACTGTGATTGGGGATTCGTCCAGGACGAACCTTTCTGCCTGTAAGGGCCACTGGCTTGGTTAAGCCGGGAAGGCCGGCAGAAAGGGAGCATGGTGAAGCAGGAAAGGCTTCACGGCTCTTAACCCATAAGCCAGGATATTTCAGCCGGTATAACGCCGGGGCGTTTCCAAGGTTTTTTGGGTCTCGATGACAGGCCGGAGGACTTCTGCATGACTACTCATCCAGTTTTTTTTCTTTTTTTCCTCTTCAAAAGTCGCGGGGCTGTTTCGTGTGCAAACGGGGACGTTTTACCGGGACGTTTTTTTATTTTTCTTTTTTTTAAGGAGGATTCGGTATGCAAAACAAGGGGCTTGGGAGGAAGGCGGCTTTCTGTCCCAAGGAATTTCGGCGATTTTTAAGGAGGCGTAATGCAACGCGGTAAGGTCTCGGTGGCGGTTCCTGATGGAGCAGGGGGAGGTGTATAAGTGTCAAATTTCGGTTTTTTCTATGTAGTGGGGACCACTAAGGAGGAGGTGGATCCCAATATAACCACGCTGGATGGGGCGTTGGAGTGGCTTATCGCCAATGTCGATACGGACAGCCATGTTAAGTATGCGATTCAACTGGACGGCACCGAGGTGGTGAAGGCGTGGAAGACCCTCCAATGTACTAACAAGGCGGTTGAGGTGCGGATCTGCCGGTACCAGGCGGAAACCTCGGGGGCAGCGGTGATTACCTTTACCACTCCTGATGATATTCCCGCTAAAAAACCCGACGGGATCTTGGTGGTGGACCAGGGGATCAACCTGATACTGGACCAGAAGATCACGGTCAGCGGGGGGGGCAACTGCCCGATCTTGAAAGAATACGGGGGCTTTATTCTGGTCCTGCCGAAGGGAAAATTGACAATGGAGGCGAATTCCAAGATCACGGAGGTAGCGGTTCGCCACAGCAGCGGTGCGGTAACGGTGAATTTAACGGATTCATCCGAGCCATCGTACTTTGTGATGAATGGCGGTGAAATCAGCGGGAACACTGTTTCGGGGGACACCGTGAGCAATATAGGGGACAGTCCTGCGGTGCTGCTGGGGAGATACGGGAAGTTTACCATGAACGGCGGGCTTATCACCAATAACACCCGCGGGGTGGTTGTTAGCGGTCTAGGAGCCTGCTTTACCATGGAAGGGGGTTCCATTACCAACAATGGTACGGTCGATCCTGCTCCTCCTCTTCCTCCCAATCCTTCTGATCCTGTTATTCCCCGGGGTCTGCGTGGCGGGGGAGTCTGCGTGGGGGTCAACCTCACGGGAGGAACCTTTAAGATGAAGGGCGGTACCATCAGCGGGAACGGGGTGAACCCTGCGGCCGGGGCCTTGCCTACCCCCGGAGGAGAGGTGTATGTGGCGGCAAGCAATGCTTCGCTGATCCTAAACGGTGTGGTGAACATTAACTCGGATAACACCGTATGCTTGACCAATGCGAATCCCGGGAACTTCCCCATGATAACCCTGGAGGATGGATTTAAGGATACCAATCCATTGATTAAGTTGGATTTGGCGGCTACCCGGCCTGAGTGGGTTCCCAACTGGGTAGGGCCGAAGGTCCTCCAACTGGACGGTGGAACGACTCCCATCCCCCTCGCCTTAAGGGAACGCTTTGTGTTGGGGAATTTTTACTACAGTTCGGGGAACAAAGACTTTGAGCCATCCGAAGTTGAGCCCCTATTGTCTGAGTACGAGATAGATGACCAGGGGAAACTGGTTCTGAAGCCGCAACCGAATCCGGGCGCATAGGAAGTAAAAAAGCATAACCCCGGAGGAGACTTCCGGTGCAGCAGCCTGGAGGTCAACGTCCGGGGTTCTTTTGTTGTATGAAAATTAAGGAGTAGCGTATGAGAAACAAGAGACGGCCCTGTTTGGGTCTAGCTTTGGGGCTTATGGCGGGAATCTTGGCACTTAGTGGGTGTGCCGATGTAATACAGGGGCCCTCAGTGTCCCAGGGCAGTACCGGCGAAGGGCGGGTAACCATTACCATCGACGGCGGGGCCCGTACCGTATTGCCCCCAGCCGAAGTCTTTTCCCGGTTTGAAGTAACCATCGCCCAACAGGGGGGAACCACGGAACTGGAACCGGTAGAAGCCGCGGGAGGAAGTGCGGAACTGATCCTCCCCGAAGGAGCCTGGGATGTGCAGGTCTGGGCCTATAACCAGGCCGAACCTGTAGCGCTTGTCGCCCAAGCTGCCAATACCCTCACCAATACCGCAGGGGAGATAACGGGAAACACCCGGTTTGTCCTTGAACCCACCGGAACCGGGAAAGGGGTCTTGGCCTACCGGATCAGTGCCCCCGCAGGTACGGTTCTTGACCAAACCCAGAGCAGGATTCAGATAGAACAGAACGGGATAGTAGTACAAAC
>JAIRNP010000068.1 GCA_031258005.1 Treponema sp. | reverse complement strand
TGGGAATAAGCTATGACCGGATAGGGACGGATGATTGGCAACGTTTTATACGGGCGTTTTTGGAAGACACCCATGATGTCGGCAAGGAGTTCACCGTGGGTATAGAAGGGAATAATTGCGCTCTTCGCCACCGGATCCGGCGGGTATTCTGCGGAACCTGTTGTTTCTCCAAGAAACTCCGTAATCACTGGAAAGCCTGCAATATGGCTTTCTTTTATATCAATTATGGGTATGTGTGATCCATCAGCATACTTTGTAGATCACCACCCCTGATTTTTACTAGTAACGAACCGGCTTTTCTTATAGTCTATAGTATGCGAAGAAATAAACGTGAGTCCCCACTCACTCTTAAGAAAATGTATCCCCAGAAAAGGAGGGCTAAGCCATGCACTATCTGGACAGTATATTCCGTATAATTGGCAGCCTCGGGCTGTTCCTGTATGGCATGAAGGTGATGAGTGACGGCATCCAACATACCGCAGGGCCCAGGCTCCAGCAGGTCCTGGGTTTCATGACCGGAAACCGGGTTACCGCGGTGTTAACCGGCTTGGTGGTTACCGCCATTATCCAGTCCTCTTCGGCAACCACAGTGATGGTGGTTTCTTTTGTTAATGCAGGGCTGCTCACCCTTACCCAGGCTATTGGGGTGATCATGGGGGCCAATATCGGTACCACGATTACCGGATGGATCGTCTCCCTGGTAGGTTTCACCTTGAGCATTTCCTCTTTGGCCCTGCCTGCGGTGGGCCTGGGCTTTGTAATGCGTATGCTCAAATGGAAGCATAGGATGCTGGGAGAAGTGTTGCTGGGGTTTGGGATCCTGTTCCTGGGCCTTGATTTCCTTACCCAGTCCATGCCCCGGATCAGCCCCGAAGCCCTTTCGTTTATCGGCGCGGTTTCCAATCGGGGCGTGGTTTCCACCTTAATCGGTACCGGCATTGGCGTGGTGATGACCGTGATCACCCATTCTTCCAGCGCTTCCACGGCGATCATGCTCACCATGGCCCACAACGGCTTGATTGACTACCCCATGGCTGCGACGATGATCCTCGGGGCCAATATCGGTACGACCATAGATGCAGCCCTGGCTTCCATTGGGACAAAGACCGCAGCCCGGCAGACTGCCCTCGTGCATGTGCTCTTCAACGTGATCGGGACGGTCTGGGCGTTGATCCTGTTCCGGCCCCTCCTTTTCTTGGTTGACTGGATTACTCCTGGGAGTATAAGCGAAACCGGGATCACCACCCGGTTAGCCATGTTTCATAGTGTATTCAACCTGATAAATACCTTGTTGTTCTTCCCCTTTGTGAAGCCTTTTGCCGTACTGGTTTCTTTCCTTATTAAAGATACCCCAAGCGCCCCGGTCTCCTCCATCTCCAGCCCCTATATTCTGGAATATAAGTCTGGGTCCATCCAGGATACGCCGGAACTCAACATACTCCGGGCAGAGAAGGAAATCCGGGACATGGCCGGCGTAGCTGCCGCTATGTACCAGCAGGTCAGTACCGCTTTCCCTTCGCTGCAACAAAAGACCGCTGAAGATGATAAGAACGCTGCCGTGGAAGCGCTGGTGCGGGATATGGGTAACCAGGAACAATACACCGACGAGATGCGGGAGGAACTTACCCGGTTTCTCATTGAATGTACCCGCCAGCATCTCAGCCCTCAGACGGAGCGGAAGGTTTCCATGCTGTTACGGATCGTGACGGATCTGGAAGAGGTAACCGATGAGTGCTTCAGCGTGGCGCTTCTGCTGGAACGCAGTGTAAAGAAGAACCTCAGCTTCAAAAACAAGGAAATGGAAGCCCTCATGCCCTATATGGGCATGGCGGAAGCGTCCTTGAACTTCGTCCAGGACCATCTGGGGCATCCTTTAAGCCCGGAACAAGCGGTCTATGCTAAAGACTTGGAGGGAAAAATCGACAGGTCCCGGAATAAGCTGCGTAAACTGGGACGGAAGCGCATCGAAGCCGGCCAGGATGTTAAGACGGAACTGCTTTTCATTGATGTAGTTCGGCGTATCGAGAACTTAGGGGATTACTGCTATGATATTGCCGTGGCCCTCGGTGCGCTGCGCTAGGGGCCTGTTCGTCCTATGAGAAACCAAGGACCTGCCGGGGCGTGCGGTTCATACCTGCCACCGCTCCGCGGCTATGGTGGTTTCAGGTCCATGACCAGGATAGACGCTAATCGTACCGTCCAAGGCAAAGAGCCGTTCCAGACTTTTCTGCAAGGCCTCCCAATCCCCGCCGGGAAGGTCGGTACGCCCCATTCCGCACTTAAACAGGGTATCCCCGCTGAAAAGCAGCTGCATCTCCGCATCATAAAGCCCTATCGAACCGGGGCTGTGTCCCGGCAGGTGGAGCACCGTAAAAGGCCCGATGCGATCCCCTTCAGCCAGCAGTTTCGTCGGACTTGGTATGGATTCCCACAGGGCATCCACATAGGCGGTGTTTCCTGCAACCGCACGAAAAGCGGTTCGGTGAACCCCATAGGCCTCAGGGCCTAAGGAGGAGGCATCGGCGTGGTGGATGGCGATTTCAAGGGCTCTCCCTTCATGAGAAAAATGGGAAACCAGACCGGGGAGGGCGGCCACATGGTCAAAATGACCGTGGGTCAAGAGTACATACCGGGGATAGAGGCGGAACCGTTTCATCCGTGCTATAATCACCTCCGGATCCGCACCGGGATCGATTACCGCACAGGGGTGTTCCTGTTCATGAGGCCCAGGTTCGATAAGGGGATAGAGCCAGCAGTTGGTGGCCAAAGCACCCACCACCATTGATGCGGGGGGGCTCCGGAAAGAATCGGCTGCTGGGTTAGGTTGTTTTGTATGTTCGTTCATGGAGGAATAATACGCTACGGCTTTTTGATTTACTAGTGATCAGTACCCTGGCGGTTTTCTGGTATGGCCTTGTTCCCGTGGCAGGAGGCTTTATAAGCCGTCATTCCTGGCGGATGTTCCGGCAGCGCTTCGATAATCTCCGCCTGAAGCCCCTGCTGGACTATGGGGCTTATCGGCATATCACCGGGGAAGGGGGGATCTACCGGTTTATCGGCGGCTTTGAGTCCACCGACGACCATACCCTGTGGATCCGGAGTGATACCTTGACCATACCGGTTACCCTTGCAGGGGCCCATACCTATATGCTTCCTATGACCGAACGGGAAGAAATCCCTGAATCCTTTGATCCCAGTGAAGAGATTCCTGAACGGATCCGCTGGGACCAGGTTTCCTCCCTGGCCGAGGGCGCTAAAGTCTTTGTGGGAGGCCAGGTGGCCCTGCAGGATGAGCGCTGGACCTTTGTGTCTACCTCGGAACAGCCGCTGCTGCTTGTTTTTTATGACGGCCCTGACAGGGCCTTGGCGATCCGGGTCATCCGGGCAGGACGCAATAGAAATGAATATTGGAATTTCCTAACCCCCTACGCCTTTATATTGGGAGCCTTCTGTGAAATCCTCATCGCCGCTTCCTTCCTGCCAAGACCGGCCTTTCGATTGACCGGAATTACCGCATTTATCTTCCTGTTTACCCCCTTGTTCCCCCTGGCCCCTCCGGGGATAGTATGCACGGCCCTCTACCGGCGGCTGTGGTGGCGGGCCCGGATCTTCAGAGCCTACCGGGATTTGGCACGGCTCCCTTTAAAATACCTGGCTCCCGGTACCTGGGAGTGCCGGCTTCCTGACGGTGAACGGTACGGCGGGGTGTACTACGACTCATTACCCCGGGATGCTGCAACAGACCCGATTCCCCTGCTGATCCCTGAATCAGCAGGGTACCAAATCGGATGGTATATCTTCGGAAGCCTGCCTGAGGAACCATCCTCCGGGGCGGATACCCTGCCCCAGGAACCCCGGGACCCTTGTGCTACTTTTGGGGCAATCCCCGGGAATCCGGAAAAACTGGCCCGGACCTATACTTTCAAAGCCTATGTTTTGGAAATCATCTCTTGTCTTTTCTTAGGTGCCGGAATCGGGATAACCCTTTCGTTTATCGGCATCATCGTGTTCATGCTGGTATGATTCGGGTTTTTTGAGGCTTAACCCATACCGGGTTATCCGGGGCGTGAAAGACGCTCGGAACAGTACCCGGGAAAATCCTTCTACTTCCACCGGCAGGTCGATACTCACCAGGGAGAGGACCTCATGGTCAAGGGTATCCAGCAGCCGAGAAAGGAGGGCCTCTCCGACGCCCAGTCCCCGGTATTCGGCCTTTACCTCGAGGGTTCGTATGTACAAGATTTCCCCGATACCAACCGCGGCAATATACCCGGCAAAATCCCCTCCTCCGGTTTCCGCCACCAGGGCCAGTTCCCCGGATAGGCCTTCTTGAAAAAAAGCCCCCTCCCATCCTGTTTTTTCCCTTTCCTCATGGATCTGACGGTGCAGTGCCGCTGCAGATGCAGGATCCTGGGGATTGGGTTTCCGAAACATAAAATCCTCCAGGATAAGGTCATCGGTTTCTTCCGGTTCCGTACCGATATGCTCCAAGCCCCACTCATCCCGCAGGGCATTGTACCAGCGAATAATTTCCTGCTTCATGTTCTGGGTTTTAAAGGAAAACCATCGTTTTTCCGCTTCCGGGTAACGGTTCAAGGTATCCTTAAAGGCCCGGAAGACCCCCTTTCCCCGATCCAGGGCGGCGGTCAATTCAGTACGGATCAAGGGGTTCTTGAAACTTGCCGTGAACCGTTTCATGAGCTGGTAGCCGTCAGCAGGATTCCAGGCAGGCAGATCCTTATAGCGCGCCGGCGCTGCAACTGCTTCCATAGCCTCACCGCCTTCCGAATCTATCTTCACCACCGCCCCTTGCTGGGCATCCAGCAGGAAATCCCCCTCCTGGTCTTCCATGGCAAACAAGATATCCTGGATTAACGCTTCAGTTAGTTCAAAATACATACGTAAAAGGTACGGCTATTGGTAAAAATTCGTCAATCGGCTCATGCATGGGCGGTGTACTGGGGTTCGCTGGCCTGTACCATACCGGCATATCCCTGGCGGAACCGGCTGTATAGGGATCCTCACGTTTTGGGTGGCCAAGAGGCCTCCAAAGCCCCGATGGACTTAAAGCGTGGTGTACCGCTAAATTTTTTGCGGTTTATCGGGATTACCGTTAAAAAAAACTTGCCAAAAAAAAAAGCCAGTGGTATTATAAGACTACTGCATAAGGAATAACCCAATTTCCAGCAAACCGGTACATCCCATTTAAATAAGGTGGAATAACTACATTACGAAAGATTTTATAACCCAGAAGCAGGGCCGGTACAGGCCGACATGGTGGGTGAGGCGGTTATTGCCAATCTGCGCCTTATTAAGGAGGATGAGTCACAAGAGGGGCAATAAATAACTATATGCGTATTCCCTGACATGGATACATGTTGGTGAATAAGGGAATGCTGTGCCTGTGGTGAGCGGGTGGTACCGCTACAAATCTATAGGTATGTTCCCAAAGAGAGGTAAGATGAGTACACAATTCGATTATGGGGTCATTGATGATGTCATTACGGTCTGGGGAGCCAAACCAGGTTCAATCATCCCCATTTTGCAGGGCGTGCAGGAGAAATACAACTACCTGCCGCAGGAAATTTTCCCGTATATCGCGGAGAAGCTCAAGGTCAGTGAAGCCCGTATCTATGGGGTGGCCACGTTCTACGAGAATTTTTCCCTGCAGCCCAAGGGCAAGTTCATTATCAAGGTCTGCGATGGAACCGCGTGCCATGTTCGCAAGTCGATTCCTAACCTGGAACAGTTCCGTAAAGAATTAGGACTTTCTGAAAAGAAGATCACCACCGATGATTTGGGCTTTACCGTGCAGACCGTAGCATGTCTTGGGGCGTGCAGCCTCGCGCCGGCCTTGATGGTAAGTACCAGCGGCGCTCCTGACAAGGTACACGCCAATGTAACGCCCAAGCAGGTTTCGGAAATCATCAACGAACTGCGGGCGAAGGTGTAAGGGGGAGCTATGGCACAATTAACGAATCGCGGGGCCTTACAGAAGGCCCGAGAAACCTATAAAAAGGCCTTGGACGCGGAGCAGCACAAGATTTTGGTCTGCGCGGGCAACGGCTGTATTGCTTCTGGATCCCTGGCGGTCTACGACAAGCTGGCGGAAATCATCAAAGCCAAGAACGTTCCCTGTTCCCTGGAACTCAAAGAGGAACCGGGGCATCCGGTGGGTCTCAAGAAGGGAGGGTGTCCGGGCTTCTGTAACCAGAGTGTCCTGGTGGTGGTAGAACCAGATGGCTGGCTCTACACCAAGGTAACCCCTGAAGATGCGGAAGAAATCGTTGAAACCACCATCAAGCAGGGAAAACCTGTGGAACGGCTGGCCTTCAAGGGGCCGGATGGAAAGGCCATCCTCCAAAAGAGCGAGATTCCTTTCTATAAAAAGCAAACCCGGATCGTACTGGAACAGAACGGCAAAATCAGCGCAGAATCCATCAAGGAATACCTGGCTGTGGGGGGATACCGTGCCTTTGAGAAGGTCCTCTTTGATATGACCCCGGAAGCGGTATGCAAAGAAGTGGCCGACTCGAGCCTCCGAGGCCGAGGAGGAGCGGGTTTCCCTGCAGGGCAGAAATGGGGGGATACCCTCAAGGCCCAAGGGTCTCCTAAATACGTGGTATGTAATGGCGACGAAGGGGATCCGGGTGCGTTCATGGACCAATCGGTCATGGAAGGGATTCCTCATCAGATGATCGAAGGGATGCTCATCGCGGCTAAGGCAATCGGAGCCAATCAGGGTTATATCTATGTCCGGGCCGAGTATCCCCGGGCAGTGGAGCGTCTCCGCCTTGCCATTGCCCAGGCTGAAGAATACGGCCTCTTAGGGGATAATATCCTGGGAACGGACTTCAGTTTCAAACTGACCATTTACCGGGGTGCGGGGGCTTTTGTCTGCGGGGAAGGTTCTGCGCTCATGGGATCCATTGAAGGCCGGCGGGGTATGCCCCGGGTTAAACGCTACCGTTCCACTGAACGGGGGCTTTACGAAAAACCCACGGTTCTCAACAACGTTGAAACCTATGCCAATGTGCCGCTGATCATCAACAATGGTGCGGCTTGGTATAAGGGTATTGGACCCACGACGAGTCCAGGGACCAAGACCTTTGCCCTGACCGGGAAGATCGTCAACACCGGCCTCATCGAAGTTCCCATGGGGACCAAGTTGCGGGAAATTATCTACGATATCGGCGGGGGCATCCTCAATGGCAAGAAGTTCAAGGCGGTACAGATAGGCGGGCCCTCTGGAGGCTGTCTTACCGAAGCGGATCTAGATATGCCCTTGGATTTCGATTCGGTTCCCAAGGCTGGGGCGATCATTGGTTCAGGCGGCCTCGTGGTCATGGATGAAACCAACTGCATGATCGAGATTGCCCGGTTCTTCATGAAATTTACCCAAAAAGAGTCCTGCGGCAAGTGCGTACCTTGTCGGGAAGGAACCCTCAGGATGCTCGAAATCCTGGAGCGCATCGTTGCCGGTGCTGGTAAAGACGGGGATATGCAACTTTTGGACGAGCTGTCCGTAACGGTTTCCAAGGCAGCCCTCTGCGGCCTGGGCAAGACCGCGCCGAATCCCGTGATAAGCACCCTAAAGCGTTTCCGCAACGAGTACGAAGACCATATCTACAAGCATCAGTGTACTGCCGGGGAATGTCAGAAGCTCAAGAAACTTTCCATAGACCCGAATAACTGTTCCGGTTGTGGCGCTTGTTCCAAGGTCTGTCCCGCCGGGGCCATCACGCAGCAGGATAAGGTCCTGGAAGGCAAGAAGAAGGCCTACTATGTGCTTAACGAATCTGCGTGTATCAAGTGTTTCAGTTGTCTTGAGAAGTGTAAATTTAACGCGATAAAAGAGGAGGCGTAAGATGCCTGACAAACAGTTTATTACTATTGATGGCGTTGCCGTCAACTTTGAAAAGGGCTTGAACGTACTGGAACATGCCAAGAGAGCGGGTATTGAGATTCCCGCATTTTGCTATACTCCGGAACTGTCCATCTATGGCGCTTGCCGGATGTGCTTGGTGGAGATCGTGGACCAGCGGACCGGAAGAAGTTCTCTGGATTCATCCTGTTCCCTGCTTCCCAAGCCCGGCATGGTCATCAAGACCAATACTGAAAAACTCAGGATGTACCGCAAAAATATCCTGGAACTGCTCCTGGCGAACCACTGCCGGGATTGTACCACCTGTGATAACAGCCAGCGCTGTAAATTACAAGCCTTCGCGGATCGCTATGGCATTAGCGGGGTTCGCTATCCCCAGCATAATCCCGTCCCCATCGTGGACGATTCCTCTTTCTGTATCACCAAGGATAAGGCCAAGTGTATTGATTGCGGCTGTTGTATCCGGATGTGTAATGAAATTCAGAAGGTAGGAGCCATCGACTTTTCGCATCGGGGTTCAGAAATGGAAGTTTCCTGCGTGGGGGGCAAGCCCATCGGGGAATCGGTGTGCGTGGGCTGCGGTCAGTGCGCCGCGGTTTGTCCCACCGGCGCCCTCACGGTGAAGAACGAAACCAAGCGGGTCTGGGCGCTCATTGATGACAAGAAAACACGAGTTGCGGTGCAGATAGCTCCTGCGACCCGGGTTGCGGTAGGGAATGCCTTTGGCATTCCTCCTCATGAGAACACCTTCGGCAAGATGGTGGCTGCCCTGCGTAGGTTGGGTTTCGACGAAGTGTACGATACTAACACCGCTGCGGACATGACCATTATCCAGGAGGCCGCGGAACTTTTGGAACGGCTTAAAACCCCTCAGACCTGGCCCCTGTTTACGTCCTGCTGTCCCGCGTGGATTCAGTATGTGGAGAAGCACCACCCGGAAGTGATGCCCCATGTATCCACCTGCAAGAGTCCCATGCACATGTACTCCGGGGTCTTCCAGAAAGAGGCGGAAACCACGGTCCTGGGAGCCATCATGCCCTGTGCGGCAAAGAAATGGGAAGGCGCCCGGCCTGAGTTCCAAAGCGATGCTAAGCGTCATATAGAATTTGTCCTTACGTCTCAGGAGCTGATCCGCATGATTAAAGAAGCGGGTATTGATTACAAGAACATCGAACCTGAAGCCATTGAGGGTAAGTGGGGGAATACCACCGGGGCAGCGGTTATTTTCGGTGTTTCCGGTGGGGTCATGGAGGCAGCCCTCAGGTATGCCCTTTCGGTCCTGAAGCTCAATACCCCGGAAAACTACCTCGCTATAGCCGAGTCGGGTATCCGCGGGCTTCCCCGGGCTGACGCCAAAGCAGGCGCCCTGGTAGACGGTATCAAGACCGCCACGATAAAACTGGGGGCTATCGAGCTTAAGGTAGGGGTCGTGTCGGGCCTTGCCAATGCGGATGCGATCATTAAGCGGATCCAGGAAGGGGAGCATTTTGACTTTGTGGAGGTCATGGCCTGTCCTGGAGGCTGTATCGGCGGCGGCGGTCAGCCTCCGGCGGACTGGGAGGTCAAGGGAGAACGGGCCCGGGGTCTGTATCTCGCGGACAAGGAATACCCCTTCAATAGCGTGGAACAGAATCCGGTTATGCAGGAATGGCAGGGAGGGATCTTCAAGGACACCCACGAAGAACACCACTATCTCCATGTGCATTATGCGGGCCACGGTCATCACTAAACCATAGCCAGATACGCTAAATCGAGGAGGCTGTTCAGTGGAAGCAGCCTCCTTTTTTGCGGGGTAATAGTATTTTTTCGTAACTATTCAGTCGCAGAAGGCTCAAAAGGTAAAGTATGCCGGATTCAATCGGCAAGTGCAACACCCCCGCATTTGGCAAAAACCTCAGCAGGTGTCCTGTAACCTAAACACTTCATCGGCGTTGAATTAATTCTATTCACAATCCTATTTATTTC
>JAIRNP010000062.1 GCA_031258005.1 Treponema sp. | reverse complement strand
GACGAAAGATTGATGAGTACCAAAAGATACATGAAGGGAAGCAGCTTGAATTGTTTCCGTATCAGAATAAAACATGAAGGTTAAAGATACCGCAGGGCTTGCCCTGCGGAGGTTCATTTAAGAACTTGCGACTCACAAGTTTATATATATCAAGTTATTTTTGCGCATTTCCTAACGCCGTGGCACGAGGGTGGAAAGACAACGCCTGATAACTGTCAAATGTTGTGTAAAGACGACAATCGTCAAAAATCGGGAAAGTGAAGTTTTAACTACTTAGGGAAGCACTAATTGGTGTCAAGTTAATCAGCGTTTCTATGGGAGGCGATTCGTCCTACCCGGCTGTTCCCCGCAAAACTGGTGGAGGAACCGGGTTGCATGACGGGGCCAAAAAGGTCATTAAAAAAATCGGGATAGAATAACTTTGCCATACAGTTTGTTACCAGACCTCCCGGTATTCGCTGTTCTTCATAAAAAATTGCCGGGTCCGTTCCTGCCGGGGGCGAATGAATATCTCCTCTGGTGTTCCATCTTCCACCAGAATACCGCCGTGAAGAAAAATCACCCTGGACGAAACATCCCGGACAAAACGCATCTCGTGAGATACCAGGATCATAGTCATCCCTCCCAGAGCGATCCGTTTGATCACTTCCAGCACCTCCGCCACCCACTCAGGATCCAGGGCGCTGGTAGGTTCGTCAAAAAGCATCACCGCAGGATCCACCGCCAGCGCCCGGGCAATACCAACCCGCTGTTGCTGCCCTCCGGAAAGCCGGGAGGGATATTCATTGGCCTTGTCCTCAAGACCAATGGATGAAAGGATACCTCTAGCCTTCTCTTCAGCCTGGGCTGCAGGTTGTTTCTTGACGACAACGAGGTTTTCAGTAACATTATGCAAAACCGTCTTGTTTTTGAAGAGATTATAATGCTGGAACACCATAGAGGATTTGGAACGCAGCCGGGATATGTTGCTCTTTTTTGCCGCCGCCGCGTCAACTGCCGCATCGGCGATAACAACCCTGCCGGCATCGGGTTTTTCCAGCCAATTGAACATTCGCAGCAACGTCGTTTTTCCGGCGCCGCTCGGGCCAATAATGGAAACAATTTCTCCCTTGTCAATGGAAAGACTTATGTCATGTAATACGGGATTGCCACCAAAGGACTTGCTGATGTGTTCCAGCCGTATCATGGGGCCACGCTCCGTTCGTATCTGCGGGCCCGTTTTTCGGCCATCCCCAAGAGCCGGGCGATTCCGGCACAGATAATCCAGTAGACAATCGAAACCACCACGTAAATCTCAAAAAAACGATAGCCCCGGGCGCCGACAATCCGGGCCCGCGCCATGAGGTCGATGATCGAAATGGTGAAGACCAGGGATGTTTCCTTGATAAGGGATACCAGGGTGTTTGCCAGAGGCGGAATGGCGACAGCGAATGCCTGGGGTATCACGATCCGTACCAACGCCTGCCTCACGCTCATGTTGACACTGTAAGCCGCCTCAAGCTGGCCCACATCCACCGCGAGAAGGGCGCTCCTGATAGTCTCCGACATATACGCCCCGGCGTTAAAGGACAGCGCGACAATCGCAAAGACCATACGGGGCACCCCGTTCACATTGAAACTGGTCCCCAAATATTCGTTTAAGACCCGCAGGATCAGGGGAATCCCGAAGTAAACCAGCATGATCTGTACCAGCGCGGGGGTGCCCCGGATATAGGACACATACACCTTGCAGATATCCGAAAGGACACGCACCTTGAAGTACCGCGTCAGGGCTACCGCGAAAGCGATAACAAACCCTATTCCCGCCGCGATGAAAGCCAGAAAAAGAGTTACCGGCAGCGCGGTGAGAATCTCCGGAGTCGACTGGAGCATAAAAGCAGGATCAAAAATTTTCCCCATCTTTATGCCCCTCGGTCCCTATGCCTACGCACCGGCTTCCAAAGCCTCTTTGGTAGTATAGTCCTTGCCGAAAAGATATTTCCGTGAAATTTCCCGCAGCTTGCCGTTTGCAAGGAGTTGTGTTACGGCGGTATCAAACTGATCCCGGAGGGTCTTACCCTTTTCCGTTTTGGGGAACAGCAGATGGATGGATATAATCGACCATCCTTCTTCAGTAATGGGGATCGAATCAATCTTATACCCCAGCGTATTCGCGGTGAGCTGGGTAGTAATCGTTGAGTTGATGGTGGCATCCACCCGGCCGGTATCAATCTCCGTCAGCGCGTTGGCGATATTGCCGTCGGTATAGATGATTTCGATGTTCGCCCCCGTTTGTTTGATATATTCTTCGAGCAGGGTAGTGGAGGCGGTTCCCACTCCACTCGCCACTTTTTTACCCTCCAGGTCTTTCAGGGTACGAATGTCTGTACGCCCCTCCTTGAATACCAGACTGTAACCACTCCAGAGATAGGGCACCGTGGACAGGTAATACTTTTCTTCCCGCTCTTTCCGCCAGCCGAGATAACTTGCGATAAGGTCGAATTCGCCGCCCTCCAGAGCAACGAATATACCGTCCCACGCGGTGGGCACGAATTCAACCTTGTATTCCGGCAAAAGCTCAATAATGGCCTTTACCACCGCAATATCGTAACCGTCGGCTTCCCCCTGCTGGGTCACGTAGTTGTAGGGAGGCATAGCGCCTTCGGTTCCCACTTTGATAAGGGCCGGACCGCCGCTCTCCTTCTTGGCTGCTGCGAACAACGCCGTTCCCGCCAGAAACAGCGCCATGACGACAAAAAAATTCCGTGTTTTCATAAATTGCTCCTTAAACATAGTTTTTACACAAACTCACTAGGTAACAATATCAAAGGACACTCTTTTTGGTCAATGGGCACTCCCGCAGCGTCTACGAGCATAGGGCGTTTGCTGCCGTTTTTTCCCCCGATCGGTCGGGTTACTGCCTACCGTTTCCTGAGCCAAAGGCGCGTTGCTCAGGCATCCGCTGGCGCTCAGCCATGACCACGGGATACCCCCAGCTTCTTCGTATGCGGCAAGACCGGCTCTCCATAAGGCTTGGAAAAACCCCGCCTCACACCAGAACCGGAAATACCGGTGTACGGCGCGTGAAGAACCTGGGGATTGTGGCAAGGCGTTCCACGGGATGCCGGTACGCAGCACCTAGAACATCGCATCACGGACCTTACGGGGCTCCATCGGCGGCCGTCCCCCGCCCGGTTTTCGCTGATAGTCCCGGTGGGGGTCTCGTGTTTTGTGGGGCACCAAGGGCTCAGCCGCATTCCAAAAGGCGTCGGTTATGTCCCATGCATGGTTTTGTTTCATCTTTTCCCTCCTGCTTCTTTTATCGGAAGGGTTTCGGTCCTTATTTAGGCATAAGCCCTTAGCCACATGTGGCAGAACGGCCCTTGAAACAATTCCTTGGCCAGGTCGCGGAGCACCTTGATGTGGATGCAGTCTATGCGGTATTAATGGACATCGGGATCCTGGAACCCCTTAAGGTGGAAATTCAAGATGCCCAGGAGGGAAAGCTGAACGAAAGCGGAGCGTCAAGTGGGAAAAGTTTTTAGATACCATGGACGGCATTATTCCGTGGAAGGAATTTATAAAGAAAATAGAGCCGTTTTATCCGAAATCAGGGCGGGCCGGAGGGCCGCTGCGAGGTATTGAACTGCTGCTGAGGAGGTATTTTCTGCCGGTATGGTTCAACCTGGCG
>JAIRNP010000164.1 GCA_031258005.1 Treponema sp. | reverse complement strand
ATCGGGCTTGGTCTTGATTTCCACCACCATCACCTTATCCCCATTTTCCAGAAAGGCGTCAACCTCCGCGAGAACCCGGTGGTGTTCATCGATAATTTTCATATCTCGGGATACCTTGGTAAAGGTAAAGGCCAGTTCCTGAAATTTCGCCACCAGGTTAGGGACGACCATGTGTTCCACCATATCGCCGAACCGGTTGGTAATTTCCCCGATTCGTTTATCGGTTGCTTTCATCTGCCGGTCGGTTTCTGCGCTCATGGCTTTTATCTGCCGGTCGGTTTCCTTGAACATACGCTCGGTCTCTGCACTCATGGCTTTTATCTCTTGAGCGGTTTCCTTGAGTATACGGTCGGTTTCCTTTTGAGATTCCCTCAGCTCCATAAAGGAGGCCCAGACTTTCTCAAAGGTGAGTCCTGCTCCTAGAGGCGGAGGGAGGGTCTCATGTGTTATTCCCATATATGGCTCCTTATTAAAGATATACCAATTTTGAATGTTTTGGACAAGGAATAGGATTTCTCTTAAGGGACGAGGTGTCCGGGAACAGGGGGTTCAGAGCTAAACTTGACCCACCGATTCACGAGAGGTACTCCCGATATGCCGGCAGGATGCTATGGGGCTTTGCCGGAGACTAGGACATTTGTTTTGCCTCCTGGGGGGCTTTACCGGGATTATAGTACGAAAGGGGAAAAATTGTGGGGCACTTTTAACACTCTGCGGCGGAGATTTTTTATTGCTACGTTTTTTTGTAGGCATGGGGAGGCCGGTTAACCTTTCTCCCCATGCCTACAAGACCCCCAGGTGTGGCACTTCAAGATTGAACACAGGGGGTCTTATCCTCAATATAGGCAATCCCTAACGGGTAAGCCGGGCGATGAGATCCATTACCTGCTGGCCGGCCTGGGCACTGGAGACCTTACCGTAAGCCACATTCTGGGCGATCAGGAAGAAACTGCTGTTCCATTCGGTATCCCCCGGCATATTGGGGTCCCGAGGCCGGGTGTGGGCGCCGGCCACATCCAAGTAGGCGGCGATCTTCTTGGCCACGGGAGTGGTGGCAACAATAGCCCGGCCTTCGGCGTTGACCGGCGTACCCGGATCCGCGCCCATGATCTGCCACACCCCGGTATCATTCACCCGGTAATTGATAAACCTGGCCGCTGCTTCAGCGTTCTTGGAGTTCTTACTAATGGCCATCATCTGGCTCATCTGGCCCCAGAGGGCTTTGGTTACTGCGGCATTGGGGAGCTCCATGAGATCCAGTTCATCCTCTGTGGCATTTTGGTAATTGAGCAACTGATTCGACCAGATGATACAGACCGCTGCCTTTCCAGCGATGAGGGAAGAAGATGACTCGTTGGCTTCTGAATAATCCGCTGCCCCTTCTGCAGGGGGAATAAGCCCTGCGCTGCGGTAATCCGCCCAAAGGTCGAAGTACTTCTGGGCATCCCCAGCAGTGAGGTGGGTCTGCGTACCGTCCCACATGACCGTCCCGTTCTGGCCGCACCAATACCCGAAGAAGAAAGACTGGTCGGAGTTGGCGCTGTTATCCGCCAGGGGGTATACCCCTGCAGGGAGTTTTTCCTTCACTGCGGTAAGCCAGGAGCGGAATGCATCCCAGTCCATGGATATCTGTGGCAAGGGAGCGCCCACCCTTTGGAGCAGGGCCTTGTTGTAGAGCAGGGCCGGCATATTAGCCGCCAGGGGAAGGGCGTAGAGCACCCCGTTCACGGTCCCTGCGGTAATGGCCGAAGCATCCACCTTAGCGGTGTCGATGATCCCGCTCTTCACGAAGGGATCGAGCGGAAGGAGGACGGACCCCACATTGTCGCCGACTTGCAAATTAGAAAAGTCCCCTCCCAATTGGATGATGTCCGCCGCATTGCCCCCCGCAAACTGGGTCTTGAATTTGTTGAAATGATCCCCGGTTCCAGGAGCAGGCTCTGCCGCCACGATGATCCCCGTACTTTCGGTGAACTTGTCAATCGCCAGTTGGGTGTTCTTGATGCGGGCCTCCCCGCCCCAGAAAGACCAGCGTATGGTTCCTGGGCCTGCAGCAGCCCCTGCTTTAGGCTGAGAAGCGCCGCTGGCAAAGACCATTGCGCTTGATACCGCAAGCGCAACCAAAACAAACATGCCTTTTTTCATGTTTACCTCCAAAATATCCTAAAGGGTAGGCTACCCTTTGATACCTGTCGTAGCGACTCCCTGGACAAAATACTTCTGGAGCGAAAAGAACAGAATAAAGCAGGGAATCAGAGACAAAACCGACATAGCGAACATGGAACCCCAGGAGGAGATCCCGGAAGAATCCAAAAAGAGCCGTAAGCCCATAGGCACGGTGTATTTTTTTGGTGAATTGAGATAGAGCATCTGGTTGAAGAAATCATCCCAGGTCCAAAGGAAGGTAAAAAGCACCGTGGTAATCAGGGCAGGCACACTCAAAGGGACGATAATTCTGATGTAAATGCCGAACTTGCCGCAGCCGTCTATACGGGCGGATTCATCCATATCCTTAGGCAGGCTGCGGATGAACTGCACCAGGAGAAACACAAAAAACGCATCTGTCGCAAAGAGCTTAGGGACGATAAAGGGCAGAAACGTATCGATCCAGCCGAAAGAACGGAAGATGATGTACCGGGGAATGGTGGTTACGTGTCCGGGCAGCATCATGGTCAGGATCATCACGGCGAACCAGAAATTCCGTCCCTTAAACCGCAGCCGGGCAAAGGCATAAGC
>JAIRNP010000153.1 GCA_031258005.1 Treponema sp. | reverse complement strand
GGTAGAAAAGTTGAAAGCTGCGGGACATACCTTTATCGATGTTGATACCAGCAGGTTCCGTAGCGTCGCCATGCCTGGCATTCTGCAATGTGCCGAATCCCTGGCCCCAGAAGCCAAAGAGACGGTAAACCGGAATCTGCGGCAATAGTCTGTAGCCTGTGCTTATACTGCAGGCATCCCCGCAAGGATTGGAGAAGGACAGATCATGTGGAGAACGATTGATAAATGGATATGCGCCGTGATGAGCGTGCTGACCATAGCAGTAACAGCTCTGGTTATCGGCTTGGTACTTGCACAGATAGTATTCAGGTACATCCTGAAAATCTCGGTCCCCTGGACGGAGGAACTCGCCCGGGCAATGTACATTTATATCGTGGTTCTGGGGGTAGTGCTCCTAGCAGTTTGTTGCGCTTCGCGCGTAAAACCTCCAAAAATCACCGATCAGGCGATTTTTTACTCTGCAAACTGCCAAAGCAGCCCATTAATCACAGACGGATCGCCAAAGGACGTGGTTTTCCGGTATAATCAGCATATGAGTGCACGATTGGTCAACGTAGACCGGGATACCCCCTTACTCTTCCCCGAAGATTTACGGCACTGGCTGCCTGAAAATCACCTGGTTCATTTTATCATTGACGCGGTGGAACAAATGAACATCACGGGTTTCAAAGTGAACACCAGCGGCAGCGGCAGCGAGCAGTACCCGCCGGAAATGATGTTGATGCTGCTGTTGTACTGCTACGCGACCCGGCGTATGTCCTCCCGGATGATAGAAGACGCGACGTATACGGACGTGGCGGTGAGGTATATCTGCGGGAACAGCGCACATCCTGATCATACGGTAATCTGCCGGTTCAGGACGGAGAACCGGGGAGCGTTCAAGGAGGCGTTTACGAAGGTGTTAGTGATGGCGCAGGAGATGGGGTATATGAAGCAGGTTGGGAACATCAGCGTAGATGGGACGAAGATACACGCGAATGCGAGCAAACATAGTGCGGTGAGCTACCAGCGGGCGAAAGAGATGATAGAAGAAGCGGAGAAAGAAGTGGAGGAACTACTGGCGAAGGCGGAGGATGCGGATAGCCGGCCGCTTGAGGATGGGCTTAGGATACCGGAGGAGATCAGGCTGAGGGAAGAGCGGAAAGCGGCGCTGGAGGAAGCGAAGGCGGCGATGGAAGAGAGATATGAGGAAGTGAAGAAGGTGGAACAGGCGGAGTATGAACGGAAGGTGAAGGAGCGGACTGAGCGGGAGAAGGAGACGGGGAAGAAGGCGGGAGGGAAGGAGCCGCAGCCGCCTGCGGAGGAGGTACCGGAGAAAAGCCAGTACAACTTTACCGATCCGGAGAGCCGGATTATGAAGGCGGGGAATGGGCAGCATTTTGAACAATCGTATAACGCGCAGGCGGCGGTAGATGTGGGGAGTATGCTGATAGTGGGAGAGTATGTGACAAACCATGCGAATGACAAACAGGAACTGGAAGAAATAGTGGGAAGGGTAGATGAGGTATATACACCTGAAACGGTAAGCGCGGACACCGGATTCTTCAGTGAGGACGCGGTGAAGAAGGTTGAACGGCGAGACGAGCAGGGAGCGGCGGCGGGGCCAGTCGTGTACTGCGCGGTAGAGAAACAGAGTCATCACCGGAGTGTAGCGGACCTTGAGAAGCAAGAGGAACCGCCGGAACCGGCGGCAGGTGCGACGGTAAAAGAGGTGATGGGGCAACGGCTGAAGAGCGCGGAAGGGAAAGGGATATACAAGAAGCGGAAAGAGACAGTAGAACCGGTATTCGGGATAATAAAGCAGGCGATGGGGTTCCGACAATTTCTACTGCGGGGGCTTGAGAAGGTAAATCTGGAATGGGAGATCGTGTGCCTTGGGTATAATGTGAAGCGGCTATTCCGGCTCTCCCAAGGTTAATGGGGGGCAGGGAGGGTAAGGCGGGCGGGGATACCCCGCCGAGGGGGATAAAAGGCCCTCCAAAAAGGTAAAAAATCCCAACCGGGAGCAAAAGTCTCCCGATTTTACTGTGAAGCACAACAGGCTCCTAGGCCCCGGTCTTCGATGATGGTTTGCTTTTCCCCTTCGTTCCAGTCCTCCACTTCCAGGTCCCATGTTTTAAGGATGATGTCATTGGGGACCACGGCTTCCACTTTTTTCTCGGAACCGTCACTCAATTTAACCGTGTATCTGCCGTTATGTAAAACCTTGAGGGCCAGCCTCCCTTCCCATCGTATGATGTCGGCATCGGCGATATCGGCATCGGTACTGACGGCGTAGAGCGGATCGATTTCGGCGGTATTCACCAGGAACAGCGCTGCCTCGCCGGGCGCCAGGGTTACTGTTACGGTAGTATGGGCGGCGCTCCGTTCATATTGGCCCAGCTCCTCCGCTTCACCGATCCAGCAGTTAAGCCCATAGGGTTTGCCCGCCCCTTCAATGCGGAGGATGCAGGTAAAAGGTTCCCGCTGGGTATACCGGTAGTTATAGACAAAAAGATACCGTTTCTCCCCGTCTTCCCGGAGTGCGGTGAGGATATTCTTGTTTGGTTCCCTAAAGGCCGCCCGGGGATTGACCCCCAGGAATCTGAGGGCCTCATTGGTTTTTGACTGATCCTCCACTTCAACCACATTTGCCAGGGCCTTCAGTTCCGCCCTCACCGCCGCCAGATCGTCATCGCTTTCAGTGTTAAAGGGGGTATGGGAGGCCGCCTTTCCGTGAGTCATGGAAAGGACGGGGCGGATCTTTTCGGTAACCCCGTTTACCAAGAGTACCGGAAGCCCCTCTTTCGCCCAGGCGAGGATCCGTTTCGCGCTCGACAGGGACAGGGCTTCCTGATAGATAATGAGGGCCCGGTATCCGGGACCCTCCGGGGCAATCTCGCCCCCGGCATAGTGGATGTCCTCGTCTTCCAGCAGCTGGGGGGCGAAGTAATCGAAAGAGAAGCCGGAATTTTGTAGACCCATATCCTGCCAGTAGATCCCTTCGTTGGCCCGCATCATCAGGTTTTCGTACATCTCCTTTTCGCTGGGGCCGAATATATACATATTGTTGAAGTTATAATCCAGCCGCAGGATCCCCAGATCGATCCGGGGTTTGCCCTGGCGCAGGATCATCTGGTACCGGGCCAGCATGGCGGTCCAGTCCGGATAGTGCCGGTAGGCCGGCTGCCTGCTTCCGAAGCGTTCCGAGAAGAGGGGCCACATACCTTCGTGGCCTGGCCAATAAGTGGCGATTTCCGAACCGGCAATGCTGGAATAGCCGTGTAGCACCGTGCGGGCCACTCCCGCAGCAAACTGGGTATAGATGATCTGAGTGTAAAAATCCAGGCCCATCTGATAGTTCATTAGGGTGGCGCCGGTTTCGCTGGAATAGAGCTTGTTAAAGAGGTGGGCCGGGCCGGCCAGGTTCCGGTAGGGTTCTATCTGGGAGGCGAATTCCAAAGATTCGGTTTCGATGCCGTCCACGTATTTACCAGGGAGGGAAATTTCAAAGGGCATGCCGTAGGAGATCTCCGCCCGGAGGCCTATGTTGTTCCGGTGGAGCCATTCGAACATGGGCTTTAACATATTGTCGATGTAGAGCTCCGTCATGGTCTGGTAGAGATCGTTCCGCATCTTTCCGATAAAAAGATCGGCGGGATCATCCGGTTCGTAGAAATACCGGTAGTTGCCGAGACCGCCCATGTGGTTACCTTTTTTAAGGACAAAGGGCAGATATGGGGTAAGATCGTAACCCCGGCGTTTTTGGAATTCCTCCAGGAAGTGGCAGCCCCAGAACTGGCCGCCCCGTCCATGGGTGGAAAGCTCAAGGGAATCCATGTACATTTGTACCCGGCCGTTTTTCCGTATCAGGTCCCGCAGTTCCCCGGTTAAAATCTCTTTGTCCCAATAGTCGATGAGCGCGTCGATGCCGTAACGGTCGATGTAATTTACCGTGTAGGAAACGCTCACCGAGGGCGTGGCGGTCTGACCCGTGCCGTGAAGCCAGAAGGCAAAGAGTTCCCAGTCTCCTGCCGGAGCCGTCCAGTCCAAGTTTTCGCCGGATACCTGTCCGGTTAACACGAGGGTGTTCTCCCTGTCCAAGAGGACGGCACCGTTTTTCTCCCCCGTCTTTTTGACGGCCACCACGGCGATGAGTTCCTGCGCGTTTACGTTGGGCATCTTGATATGCGTCCTCCGCAACGGACCGGACCGGGATTCCCCGCCCTTGAGGGATTCCACCGTATAGTCCAGTTCCTTTGCCGCCGCCTTGTCATCAGGCTTGATGGTGATAAGGTTCGCGTTGGACCAGTTCGTGCCGCTGGTAAAGCTGACACCCATGCCTCGTGCGGTAGCTTCCCGAATAACCGTATGGGAGTCATGGACCCACTCCTCCGAGCCCCAGCCGTAGCGGGAATGATCGGCCCCCGGTTCGTCCATAGCCAGGAATTCAACCGCGCCGAACCCCGCGCCGTGGAGCATACGAATCTCATTTTTCAAGGTCTGGTCGGTGTGAAACCCCTCCGCCAGCCACCAGCGTACATCGGGCCAATACTCAATAGGCGGCTTTTCCAGCTGGTCTTGCAGATCCTTCATTTTTTATCTCCTTCAAATGGTGGCTGTCCCTGCATCTTGGCAGCCCGCTTGTCCCGCAGGGCTTGGGTAATCTCCGCGAGGCGGGTCTTGTTGATATTATACCCAAAACCGAAAATAAACGATGCGATAAGGTATAGAACCGCCGGTAGGATGATAACCGCCGCAATGATTCCCGCCTTGGTCGTGTCCGACTGGGCCTGATTCGGCACATAGCCTGTGGCGGCGAGAATGTAGCCGGGGACAGCCCCGCCAATACCCATTGCCGCCTTGATGAGAAATGAATTGAGGGATGCGATGGCCCCTTCGGCCCGCTGCTTGCAAGTGTACTCCACATAGTCCACATTATCCGCCTGTAGCCCATAGCCCATAGCTACGTAGAAGCCCCTTCCTATACCAAACAGAACGGAAACAGCTAAAAGCAGGGGGATGTTCGTCGGGTTAAAAAGCCTGATAAGGGGAACAGCGCCTGCGATAAGCAAACCAATCAGGTAGATCGGCTTTTTCCCGTATCTGTTGGCGAAAAGCGGAGTAAGGATCATGAAGGGCAACATCCCCGCGAAAGTGAGGAGGGAGGTAAGGCTAAACACATCAAGCCGCTTATCCAAAACATAGGTGTAAAAGTACATGGCGCATCCGTTTGTGATAGCGTTCCCAACACCGAAAGCAAGACCTGCGAGAAGCATTACCAGTACGGGCCGGGAAGTCAAGATGGGGATAATGTCCTTTAGCTTGTACTTTTCTTCGGTGTTTACCGGTTCTATTCGTTCCCGAATACCCCGCACCCCGATAATCGTGAATATCAATACTAAGGCCGTACCTATGAGTATGAGGGTGGAGTATCCCGAAGTGGGATTTGAAGCTTTGGCAAGAATCAGAGGGAAAGACATGTTAAGGAGCATCATTCCCGCCATATAAGCCGCGCCCTTAATGGCGGAGAGGGAATTCCGTTCCTTGTCGTTGTCGGTCATCACCGGGATCATGCTGTTGAGGGGAATATCCATCATGTCGAAGGTGATGCCCAGGATGAGGTAACTGATATAGGCGATGGCAAGTTTCCCCCCCCAGGAGCCCAAAGGGGGCCGAACCATACGAGGAGAAAGTTGGCGCAACAGATGATGGCGCCGAAAAGCAGATACGAACGGAAACGGCCCATTTTTGTACGGGGCAGATGATCGATCACGAAACCCATGATGGGATCGTTGATCCCGTCAATCACCCTGGCCAGCAGAAACAGGGTGGCGATGGCGGCGGGGTTGAGCCCCACCACATCGGTGTAAAAGATCATCAGGAAACCGTTAAGCAGAGTCTGAATCGGGATGTTCCCGATGTTGACCATGCCAAAGGCTATTTTCTCCCCGATACCGATCCGGTCCGCGCTTTTCTGTGTCCTGTCCAATGACTGTTCCATAAAGTTTTCTCCTTATTGAAGGACCAAAAACGGGTGCAACTTTTTTTTCGGGGCAGACGGACAGAGGAAAGCAGGGTATACTTCCGGTATCCCAAGGGAGGGGATACTTATGAATACCCACGAAACAGACCTCGTTGTAGAAGAAGCCAT
>JAIRNP010000095.1 GCA_031258005.1 Treponema sp. | reverse complement strand
GCCCGGATAAACGGTACCAATCCTGCGGATGTTCCGAATCAGTTCTGATTTTCAGCACAAACCGAAAACCTTCAGGGGAGAGGTCTATCCTGAAACAGGTACAATCTAAAATTGTGGGTTAAGTTTAGCTCCTTGATACGGTAAATCATAGGGTTCTTGGAGCATTCCACATAAACCAGGGCTGCGGCTTCAAATCTGGGACCTTTTTGAAACCGCCTCCACTGAGGGGATGCATTACCGATACGGTGGATACGGACCAATCAGGCTAGAGGCGATGCAGTATCCCGAAACCTACAAACCCCAGGGCAAACAGGGGCACTCAGGATCGGGCTATTGGGTAAGCCGGCTTTCAACCTGGAGCGCTTCTTGTTCCAAAAAGACGGATCTAAAAATAGCCGCGGCACGACGGTATGCCTCCCCAGCCTCATCGGATTTACCCATTTTTTTGTATATATCCCCTTGAGCCCGCCAATCCATACCAAGGCCATAGGTGTTCTCCGCCCGTCGGTCAAACCCTATGGCCTTTCCCAAGGCATCCAAGGCCCCTGCATACTGTCCGGCTATGGAACGGACTGACGCGATAAGAAACCAATCGTAGGCGGCCTGTTCCAGATAGTTATCTTTCTCATGGATAGCCAGGGCTTTCTGTAGGGCTCCTTCCGCCTCACTCCACCGGTGCTGCTCCTTTTCCGCCAGTCCTATGACGGTCCAGCCCAAGGCAAGAGAGAGCTTATCGGATCCTATGGCGGCTAACGCGGTCCTTACCTGGGTCTTGACCGTCTCTGCGGTAGCGCCATCTGCAAGGAGCATGCTTCGGGCCTTATAAATCCGTACTATTGCGGCAAGCTCCGCTTCACCGGAGCGTTCTGCTTCGGCTAAAGCACGGTTCCAAACCGCATCTGCCTCTTCAGTACGGCCGAGCGCGTACAAAATAGTCCCCCGGGAAAGCCCTTCCCGGATAAGCAGTTCAGGATCATCGGTGCTGATCGAAAGACGGCGGACTTCCTCCAGAAGGTTCAGGGCCTGCTCATAATTCCCCCGATCCGTCTCTTTATGCACCAGCTCTAACTGCGTGGTAATCTGGTTCTTGACCGTGAAAATCGCAGCAGGCCGTTTCGGTGCGGATGAACAGCCTCCGAACAGCACTAAGTTGAGCATCCCTAAGCACATCCCTGTCCGGGAAATCCTCTTCCTCATGGTACTGTTCTCCTGCAACAAGCTGCTCAGAGGGATCCTGCCCGGCTCCTAGAGGATTTGCTCGTCAATCGGCTTGCCTCCGGGAACCATGGGCAGCACTTGTTCATCCCGGTGTATGAGCGCGTCGATCAGCACCGCATTACCGCTTTGGAGTTCCTGTACGGCCTTACCCAGGACATCCATAAACGCCTCCTCATTCCCTGTACGGTAGCCCTTGAGGCCGTAGGCTTCGGCGAGCTTCACAAAATCCGGGGGACGGTCCAGGATGGTCTCTGCATAGCGTCTTTCGTAGAAAAGGGTTTGCCACTGCCGGACCATGCCCAAGACCTGGTTGTTCAAGATAATGATGAGCAGGGGAATTCCATAGGCGGCAAGGGTCCCCATCTCCCCGCAATTCATCCGGAAAGAGCCGTCCCCGGTAAAAAGCACCACCGGCTTATCCGGGTTGGCGATCTTCGCCCCTTCTGCAGCGCCGAGGCCAAAACCCATAGTCCCAAGCCCTCCTGAACTGAGGAAGGTCCGGGGCTGGGTAATCGGATAAAATTGAGCAGCCCACATCTGATGCTGTCCCACATCGGTTACCACCAGGGCATCCTTTCCCAGGGCCTTGGCGGTCTCCTCAAGGATAAACCGAGGATGGAGGCCCTGCTTTCCGGGTGTCCGCTCCTGCTTATGGGCCTGGGGAACCAGGGTCTTCCAGGTTTCGATATCCCCGTTCCAGGCGGTTTCCAGCCCTGAAGGGAGCTTTTCCAGCACGCAGGCGAGGGTCTTTTGTATATCCCCCACCACCCAGGCTTCAGCCTCAATGTTCTTGTTGATCTCCGCAGGGTCTATGTCAACGTGCAGCACCCGGGCGTTCTTGGCGAACTTATCGGTACAGCTCGTAACCCGGTCGGAAAACCGGGCGCCTATGGCAATCAGCAGGTCCCCCTGCTGCACCGCCCGGTTAGAGGCCACGGTCCCGTGCATTCCCAAGAGGCCCGTGTACAGGGGATGATCCTGGGGAATGGCCCCGATACCCATGAGGCTCACCGAAACCGGTGCATGGAGCCGCTCTGCGAGGCGCCTCAGTTCAAGAGAAGCGCCGGAAAGAATCACCCCGCCCCCTGCGTAGATCACGGGCCGCTTTGCTGCGGTGAGCATGGCCACCGCCCGACTTATATCCTCATCAGTGAAGGTTGCTTCCTCAAACCGCTGGGTAAGCCGCCGCGCCCGGGCGCTGCTGATGGGGTCAGCAATGGTATGGGTTGAGGTCCGGGGAACCCATTCCCCCATGAGCGCGGTAATGTCCTTGGGAATATCAATGAGCACCGGCCCGGGCCTGCCGGAAACTGCCACGAAGAAGGCTTCACGGATTATCTCGGTGAGATCCCCCAGGTCTTTAACGATCCAGTTGTGCTTGACTATAGGCATGGTAATGCCCGCAATATCCACTTCCTGAAAACTGTCTTTACCCAGGAGGGTGGTTGCCACATTACCGGTGATGGCCACCAGGGGGGTTGAATCCATGGCCGCGGTGGCGATGCCCGTTACGAGGTTAGTGGCCCCCGGACCAGAGGTGGCAATACAGACCCCCACCTTACCCGTAGACCGGGCATACCCATCTGCGGCATGGGCCGCGTGCTGTTCATGGCTCACCAGGATATGCCGGATCCGGTCTCTCTGCTGGTATAACTCGTCATAAATAAACAACACCGCCCCTCCGGGATACCCAAAAACCGTATCCACTCCCTGTTCAATCAGGGCCTCCACGAGGATCCTTGCGCCTGTATACTGCATAGTGTACTCCCTCTTAGTCCTGCAGGATGGCCCCGGAAGCAGCGGAACCCACCTGCCGGGCATACCGGGCCAAGTAGCCGGTCCGCACTTTGGGAGGCAGGGGCTTCCAGGCAGCTTTACGGGCTTCGAGTATCTCCGCAGCGACCTTAATGGTGATGGCCCGGCCTTCAATATCAATGGCGATCTTGTCCCCTTCTTCAAGAAGCGCGATGGGACCGCCCTCGGCAGCCTCCGGGGAGATGTGGCCAATGGCCGCTCCCTTGGTGGCCCCGGAAAAGCGGCCGTCCGTGATGAGGGCTACCTTATCGTCCAGGCCCATACCCGCTAAGGCTGCGGTAGGAGCCAGCATTTCCTTCATACCCGGTCCGCCCCGGGGCCCCTCGTAACGGATGACAATCACATCTCCCGCTTTGATCGCCCCGCCCATGATTGCATCGAAGGCGGCTTCTTCGGAATCAAAGACCCGAGCAGGCCCTTCATGCTTCACCATGGAAGGGGCCACCGCGCTCTGCTTGACCACACAACCTTCAGGAGCCAGGTTGCCTTTGAGCGCGGCAAGGCCTCCGGTAGGGGAATAGGGATCCTCAATGGGCCGGATAAGGGCCGTGTTCCGGTTGACCGCGGTTTCAACACTATCCCCCAGGACACCGTAGACCGTAGCCGCTTCCAGGGTAATGAGCGCTTTTTTTGCCAGTTCCCCCAGCACCGCCGGAATCCCCCCGGCAGCATGGAGTTCTTCGATGGGGGTAGCACTCGCCGGGGCCAACTTACAGAGATTCGGGGTAACTGCACTGACCTGGTTCAAGCGGTCCAGATCCAAGGTGAATCCTGCTTCATGGGCAATAGCGGGCAGGTGCAACGCGGTATTAGTGGAACACCCCAGGGCCATATCCAGGGCCAAGGCATTCATAAAGGCCGTTTCAGTAAGAACCGACCGGGGCCGGATATCCTTCTTCCAAACATCCAGGGCCAAAACTCCGGTTTTTTTGGCAAGCCGCAGCCGCTCGGCCATGACTGCGGGAATAGTGCCATTTCCGGGCAGGGCCATTCCCAGGGCCTCGGTAACGCAGTTCATAGAATTCGCGGTAAACATCCCCGAACAGGACCCACAGCCTGGGCACGCGGCTTCTTCAAGAGCCGTAAGTTCCCCCTCGTCCATGTTCCCTGTGGCCACGGCCCCCACCGCCTCATACACCGTAGTAAAGGTCAAGGGTTTACCGTCCTTCTTGCCTGCCAGCATAGGCCCGCCAGAGACAAAAACCGTAGGAAGGTTAAGTCGGGCTGCAGCCATGAGCATCCCCGGAACTATCTTGTCACAGTTAGGAATACAGATAAGCGCATCGAAACCGTGGGCCATGACCATACATTCAATGGAATCGGCAATGAGTTCCCGGGTTACCAAGGAATACCGCATCCCCTCATGGCCCATCGCAATCCCGTCGCATACGCCGATCACCGGGAACTGGACGGGGATCCCCCCGGCCAGGCGTACCCCCGCTGCCGCTGCCTGGGCAATGGTGTACAGGTGTACATGACCAGGTACGATTTCACTTTGTGCTACTGCAAGACCAATGAGGGGTCTTGCCAATTCTTCATCAATGAACCCCAGGGCTTTAAACAAGGACCGGTGGGGCGCCCGGGCAATACCTTTCTTTACCACATCACTTCTCATACTGCTCCTCTCTTACAAACTCCGACGCGTGTATTCCACATAAGTACGAGCAATACCGCTTGGAACCGATACCCTCATGGCTTACTCCGCTCGTTTCATTGCCTTACCCTCGCACCTGGTTTGGACCCTGGAGCGCCATGAGCTTGCTCGTATCCCTTATTGTGCGTATTTAAACCGGTGCGTCAATACACCCCTGCCCCAGGGAAGTTTTTTATGGGTTTATCCTGTACTACCCCAAAGATGCGAGCCCTTTTCACGTCATAGCCGGTACGGGGTCATCCGCTTCCTGCCTGGAGCACTTTTAAAATCCGCTGTTCCCAGTGACTCTGGGCTGCTGAGGCGTATTGTCGATCTTCCGGGGAAAGGCGTATGGTTTCATCAAAACAAATACCCCCAGGGGGTTTCCTTAAGATGATGATTCGCTGGCCCAGAACAAGGGCTTCCCGGGGATCATGGGTAACCGCAATACACAGCCGCGGTTCTGCTTTGAGCAGGCCCAAGGTCATTTCCATGAGTTCTATCCGTAGGGGTATATCCAGGGACTGGAAAGGCTCATCCATAAAGAGGAACTGGGCAGGATAGGCAAAGGCTCTGGCTATGGAGACCCGCTGCCGCTGGCCTCCTGAAAGTTCTTCCGGGTAGACTCCCGCCTTATCTTGTAAAGAGACCAATTCCAAGAAATGCCGGGCCCGGGCTTCCGCATGGGTTCGGGAGAATCCTGCTTTCAAGGGGATCAGCACATTTTCAAGAACGGTGAACCAGGGAAGCAGCCGAGGCTCTTGAAAAACAACGGAACACACTACCGGCGCATCCCCTGGGATATAGGCTATATCCCCTGACCAGGGCAGTAAAAGACCCGCTCCCAGACGTAAAAGCGTGGTTTTTCCACAGCCTGAAGGCCCCAGGATGACCACGGGGTTTTCCATGCCCAGTTCCAGGGAAAGCCGATCAAAGATCAGGGTTTCACCAAAACCAAAAGATACCTTTTCAAACCCTATACGGGTAGGAACAGACCCAGGGATGTTCATGGGCGTTTCTGGGCATAGGGAGGATATGCGGAAAAGTAAGGAACCTTCCTCAGTATCAGGGTGAGGATGCCTTGAGACAGGGCAGCAGCGATCACCGTGGCTAGGGTCCATGCGAAAAGCTCTGGGGTTTCAAGCTGGGCCTTGGCCATCTGCATCCGGGTACCGAGAGCCTGGAAAGGCTGTACCAAGACTTCTGCGGCCACTACCACTTTCCAGCATAGGGACAGGGAACTACGGAGGCCCCCAAGGATGAAGGGGACCAGCGTAGGGATATAGAGATACCGGATTTCCGCGCCCCGGGATACCGGGTATATGCTGAAAAGTTCCTGAAGCCGGGGATCCACTGAGCAGAGGCCTTCCATAGTGGTAGCGGCCATTATAGGAAATACCATAAGAAAAGCGGTAAAGACCGGCGTCTGTTCTGCTCCTAAGATGAGAAAGGCTATGAGAATCACCGACATTAAGGGAGTAGCGGCAATAAGGGAAAACAGAGGACGGAAAAAAGCCCTTCCCCGTGTATCCATGCCTGCCACAATACCCACTCCCACACCCAAAGGCACGGAAATGCCTATCCCCCCGATGACCCGCCCCAAGCTATATCCCAGGGATACGAGGAAATTCCTTTGAGGTATCAAGAGGATAAACCGTTTCAATACCACCAGGGGACCGGGGAAGATGAGATCACTGCCTCCCATCCGGGAACCCAGTTCCCAGCACAAAAGCAACGCCGCTATACCAAGACAGAACCATCCTATGGAACTATCCCGGGTGATTTTTTTGATACTTCTTACCCTGGGGGACTGCCTTTTAGTGATCAAGAATCTGATTTCCTACCACTCAAGATAAAAACTACTCCCCGGAAGCGCGCCGCCGATGGAAACCGGTGAAAACTCAAGAAAGGCGGTAAACAGGGATTCCAAGGCAGGCCGGGCTTCCAGCGCGGGGATAAACCCATAGTTGCTCCGGGGTATGGCCGCCTTTACCACAGGGGCCCGCAATCCCAGTTGGTGTTTCTCCACCAGGTCTCCGGCTTCCGCGGGGTGGGCGATCACCCAGGCAATAGAGGTTTGAACCGACTCTAGGATGGCCCTTATGACCTCAGGTCTTGAAGCGGCGAAGTCCGCGTCTACCACTAGTACGGTCATGGGATAGTTCCCGGCCCCCCCGGCCTTTACCCATTCAGCCTGGATATCGCTTACCTGTCTTAAGCTCCCTTTTCCGGATCGGGCCATGGTGGCAAAGGGCTCAGGCAGGAGGGCCGTAGAAATCCGGCCTGCTATGAGGGATTGGGCTATCTCAGGGTAGGCCAGGGCATAGCCCAAGGTGAGGTCTTTATCAGGATTAAGGCCCTTGAACCGAAGGATCCGGCGGAACACATAATCCGGTGTGGCTCCCTGGCCGGCCACTTCTACCTGCTTCCCTTTCAGGTCTTCGATACGCTGCACGCCAGGATCTGCGGTGAGGAGGCTCAACATGCCCGTTCCCAGGACCGCGGCAACCTGCAGGGGCTTACCCGATGCGGCAAGTTTCGCCGCTACATTGGCAGGGAGGATCCCCACTTTGGCGTCCCCGGCAATAAACCGGGCAGCCATGAGATCCGCCTGAGCTAAGGCTTCTACCTTTATGGTGATCCCCGGAACGTGAGGAGGCTGCTCAAAGAGCCGGATCATACCCACCCCGGAAGGGCCTTTAATACTGTAGACGGTTACTGAGGACTGGGCCTGTAAGAAGCCGGTAATCCCCCCGAAAAGGACACTAAGAACATAGAGGCTTAAAAAATACCGTTTCATGCTTTTAATCATAGCATATTACCCCGCGATTGATAACAAGCAATTTTCCCCCGGCAGGATAAATCCATAGCATTTTCCCGTAAGCTCCGCAAGGAGGATGCCCGCTCCTGCAGGAGAGACAAAGCAGTCAGAAAGACTAAGTTAGATCATCGAAATCAACGCCATGACGGGAAAGCCGGGGCTCACCATCCCCCCGGCAGGCGTACCTACGATGCTACTCGCAGCCGTTTATGCCGGTCATGTGTTTTGGCATATAAGCGGCGTTTATCACTGGTGCACCCTTCCGGCGGGCTTCAATCCGGCCTCAGTCAACCTTGCTGAGTTCCTCGTCCACAACTTCCGCAAAACGGTCCAGCAGCCGCACGAAATGCCGCGCATCCTCCTCGCCCAATCCCGTGATAATGCGCGACATCAGGGTGTCCATTTGCTTCTTCCCTTGGTCAACGGCGGTCTTCCCCTTTTCCGTCACGGTGATAATAATTTTGCGCCGGTTATCACGGTCTGTCTCACGCTGGATATACTCCCGCTTTTCGAGGCTGCCCAATATTTGGCTTACCGCCGCTTTTGAAACAGCCAGGGTTTCATGCATTGCGTGATGGGTCGTTTGATCTGCCGGACGCGCAGCATCCGCCGTATCGCAGCCCTTTTCACCGCCGCCCTCAATGCAGTTGAGGGCGGAAAGCTCGGTAACCGAGAGACCACCACCCTCGGCGTTCACCAGGAAACGGGAAATAGCGGCGCTTGCTTTTTTAAAGTAAAAAAGTGCATGTAACACATCCTGCTTTAGGTCATCCTGCATATTACTTCTCCTTTAGTTCCGTGCTTCAATTGTCTGAACAAACGGGCGCTCAAAGCCAGCGCGATAGCGGTTGTAAGTCCGTCGGCAACAGGCTGACAGTACATATACCCGTTAAATTGCCAGAGCCTATTAAAAATAAAAAGGAGGGGGAGATAAAAAAGAAAATCCCGCCCCAGCGTTACGATAGTCGCCAGCACCGACTTCCCCAGGGCCTGGAAGGTTACCATCATCGTCATTTGAAGGCCGACAAAGGGCAAAGCCCATACGGCTGCGTGCAGTAGTTTTGTCCCCGCATCTATGGTAGCCGTATCCCGGATAAAAAGGGTGATAATATCCCGGCCCCAAAAAGTAAAAACCAGGGTAAAAAACAAGGATAAAAGGGTCGAATAAAGTAGGGTGATACGAAACCCTGCCTTGAGGCGGTCGAAGTTTTTCGCCCCATAGTTAAAACCCGCGAAAGGCTGGTATCCCATGGCAAGGGCCATGATGAGCATAAAACTTATGGATCCCACCCGCTGATTGATGCCGCTTCCGGCAACGACAAAATCACCGTAGCTTGCGGCAACCCGGTTTCTGAAAACAAAACAAATGGTCATCGCGATGTTTGAGAGCGCCGCAGGAATACCGATTTTCAAGATTTCCGCGTAAAGCCGGGGGTTCGGCGTAAAGTCCTTGGGGCTTATGGACAAAAGTGAATCGCGGGAAGTAAAATGACGGCCGTAGTAAAGCACCGATGCAATCGTCCCGATGACCGTGGCCCATGCCGCTCCGGCGACACCCCAGCCCAGCGCAAGAATAAACAGGGGGTCCAGGATAACATTGAGCACAATGCCGATAAGCATACCCTTGGTTGCTTTGGCGGTGGCCCCTTCGCTTCGCATCTGACCGGAAAGCGCAATATTGAGGAGCGCCACTGCGATAAAGGCGTTAATGATGGAAAAATAGCTGTCCGCATACGGAAAGGTTACCTCGCTTGCCCCGCTGACGCGCAAAAAGGACTTCCTAAACAGAAACAGGACCACCGTGATTACAAGTCCCATACCAAAAGTCGTCCAAAAGGCCACCGAACAGGTCTGCTTTGCCTCCTTGCCCTTTCGCGCACCGAGAAGCCGTGAGATATAGCTTGCCGCCCCGACACCGAAAATATTCCCCACCCCCTGGGAAACGATAAAGAGGGGCATGGCCAGTGAAATCCCCGCCACCATATTCGGGTCTCCGGTTTGTCCGATAAAAAACGTATCGGTCATATTATAAACCATCTGGGCAATCATCGCCAGCATCATAGGTAAGGCAAGCCGAATAATGGCGAGCGCCGGACGCGCTTGTTCCATAAGCGCGATATTGTCATTGTTCATCTATAAAACCTCTAAAATTTAAAGTAATGTAATATTAAGATATTAACTGCTAAGGATAAAGTCAAATGCGCTCATTCCTGCATGTTGTTTCAGAGAGCATTTGCGGGGTTTATCCTGAAGTGCTCTGTTTCATGCTTTTCTCAGGGCATGTTTTATCGTATGATTAAAAGCCTTTTCAAAAGGCCGGATTTTGAAAAAGCCCCATCAGACCGGTATGGGTTTGGGACCTAGGAATGGGGAGTTTCGTGGTTTACCGTTTGGAGATTCATCGCATGGTTTCTAAAAAATTGGTTTTTATAGCAGTATATAGTTCTTTTTTGTATGTGCTTTTTCCCTTTCCGGCTTCAGGGCAAACAAAACCTGCCCATGAGGCGTGGCCTCTTATCATCGGAACTGAAGCGGGACTCTACGGTCTAGACCGGAGGGGAAGCCTCACCACCCTTTGGACCGGCGGGGCGGTCCGGGCCATCAAGCGGAGCAAAGACTATTGGGCCATCTTGAGCGATCAGGGCATTGCGGTTTCCCCGGATCTGCGGACCTGGGAAGACCGGAACCAAGGGCTTCCGGTAAAGGTCATCAAGGTATATGACCAGGGGAAGCAGTCCTTTACCAGGCAGGTTCAGGATATTAAGGATCTGGAAATCCATCCTGAAAATACCGCCGTTATGGTATGCGCCACGAAAGACGGGGTATTTCTATCTCGGAATGCCGGACTCAGTTGGGAAGATATGGGGATGCCTCCCTACAGAACCAACGGTATTAAGGCAGTAGCCGTAGCGAACTTGCCGGATTTAACGATTTTTCTTTCCCATAGTGTTTACGGGGTCTATTATCTTAATGGAGACAGCCCTGGAGCCAAGTGGATCGAGATTAACCGGGGCCTTGAGAACCTGGAAACTACCGATAACCCGGATGAAGTCTCAGATATCGCGGTGGTCCTTCCCCGGCCTGAGGAGGCTGGGGGAACCCTGCCCCGTATCTTTGCTGCCCAGACGTTCCGCCGGCGGATATATGAACTGGATTGGGAACAGAAGCGTTTTAGCACCATCTGGGGAGCGGGGGCTATGGACCAGTCCGATGGTTTGGGTACGGTAGATGCCCTGGATCCGGGCAGGGAAACCCTGCGTTTTGTCCAGGACGGCTGCATAGGGGAGATTTGCTATCCGAACAAGACTCACCCATCCGGGGAAGCGGAGGAACCCAGGATGCGGCAGCGGGATGACTTGCTCAGGCTCATTCAGGAGATTCCCCTTACGGGGAGGCCATCCTGTGTATTCCTGGAAGAACCTAGCCCTGGGGGAGAACCTATCAACCTATCCGAACTCTGGCTCCTTAATACCAGCCGTCCCTCCAGCCCCGGGGTGAACCGGGAAGGGATCTATCTACCGGTAAACCACGCCATGAGTCAACAGACCCTCAAACCCTATATGGACCTTATAAGCCGTCAGGGGCTCAACATGGTGGTGCTGGATATGAAGGACGATTATGGCCGTCTTCGATTTACCCCTAACCATACCGACATTACGGCTAAAGGACGGGTCTTTAGGCCGCTTGATATAGATGCTTTTTTACCGGCTATGAAAACTCGCCAGATCTATACCGTGGCCCGGATCGTGGTGTTTAAGGACCCTGAATTAGCCAAGAAGGAAGGGGGGAAGTTTGCGGTATGGGATTCCCGGACCAATAGTCCTTGGCGTGGGTATTACGACTCACGCCAAAAGAAACAGCCTCCGGGTACCCGGGGAGAAGGGGAGAATCCGCTTCTGACCATCCTTCCTGCAGAGGATCCTGACTATGAAATCGTCCGAACCTACTACGATGAACGCTGGGTAGATCCCTATTCAGAGGAGGTCTGGGACTATCACCGGGCCATTGCCCAGGAACTGCATGAACGGGGTTTTGACGAAATTCAGTTTGATTACATCCGTTTTCCCACCGATGGGGCTAACCTGGCAGATGCCCAGTATCGGTGGAAGGATCCGGGTATGGATATGGACAGCGCGCTTATTTCGTTTCTCCGGCATATGCGTTCCCAGGTGGATGCCCCCCTCTCTATTGATATTTACGGCGCCAACGGATGGTACCGGACCGGATCCAGAACCGGTCAAGAGGTGGAACTGTTGGTTCCCTATGTGGACGTGATCTGTCCTATGTACTACCCCAGCCATTTTGAACAGGACTTCCTGGCCCAGAACCCTCCACAGCTCCGGCCCTATCGGATCTACTACCAGGGAACCCAACGGGCTCAGCGTATCAGCCGGAGAACGGTCATCATTCGGCCATACGTACAGGCTTTTTACCTCAATGTTTCTTATGATAGAAAATACTACAACCAAAACTATGTACGCCTTGAGGTCGAAGGGGTCAGGGCTGGGGGAAATGGCGGACTTACCTATTGGAACAACCTGGGCCGTTATGACGATATTCCCCTGATGCCGTCCATAACACCACCCCTGGAAGGTTAATCATGGGATCAGGGGATTCGGCTCCTTAGGGTCTGTTTCTCCTCCACACCTCTTCCGGGAGGTCCCGAATGTCCCCCGTTTCATGTTCTTCCGCGGCTATAGGGCAGATCGGCGTGCATTATAAGATGCTCAACAGGCGCTACAGGCTGAAATCAAGCCCACCCTAATGATCAATCAGCCCGGATAAACGCGGCCAGGAATCCCAACACGGCGGCGGTAAACCGGGAACGGGGCGTGAAGAATAAGCCCAGGTGTTACAAAGGAATTTAATAAGGTATATACTAAAATAAGAGGTATGTGCATGAAAAAAATAGTTTTTGTATTAGGGGGGCTGGTGTTTTCCGCAGCATTGGCCGGGGCTCAGGATGCCGCATCCTTAGTGCAGGATTCCCGGAACCGTATCAAGGCGGATACGATTTCCACCCGATCCCGGATGATCCTTACTGCCAAGGATGGTTCTACCAGTGAACGCCAGATAGATCAGTATTCCAAAGACGGCCCCAAAGGAAACCGCACGCTTATCCAGTTCCAGCGTCCTGCAGGGGTGGCCGGTACCCGGTTCCTGACCACGGAGAACCCCGGAGGGGCAGATGACCGCTGGATCTTCCTCCCTTCCTTGGGAAAGGTACGCCGGATCGCCGCATCTGAAGGTTCAGGCAGCTTCATGGGTACAGACTTGTCTTACGATGATATTTCATCGACTGATCGGGATGTGGGCCTGGATACCCATAGGGTGGTACGGGAAGAAGTCCTCAAAGGGAACCCCTGCTATGTGATTGAATCGGTACCCCGGGACCGGTCCTATCAGTATTCCCGGATGGTACAATGGATAGACCAGCGCACTAAAGTGAACCACCAAATTGAACTCTATGATCGACGGGGAACCTTGGTAAAGGTTCTGGAAATCCTGGAACTCAAGGAGGTGCAGGGCAGACTCAGTCCCATGGTAACGAAAATGCGGACCCTTGCGGCAGGGACTTCCACGACTATCTATGCGGATATTCTCAAGTACGACGATCCCATTCCTGAAGGGGTCTTCACGACGAAATTCCTTGAAACCGGGAGGCCTTAGTAAAAATGAACCGGTTTAAGGCGGCCCGCCTCATGATGGTAGGGTTATGGCTATTCATCCCCTGGTGGGCTTTGACGGCCCAGGAGGATGGGGATTTTGGATTCGGCTTTGAGGATGAGCCGGGCAGCGCGGCAGCGGCTTCGGGGCCCCGGGTGCAGGTTTCCGGGGAAGTAGGAGCCCGGCTTTTGGGGTTTGGGGATGACTTTTCTTCGGAGGAGCGGCTCAGGCAGGCTTCTTTGGGAGATATTTTTTCAGGTGCCCTCAATTTCTCCGCGGCTGCTTTTAATGCCGACGGGGTGATAAACCTGAAACTCTTCCCGGTATGGGACGGTTCCTCCCCGGTAAGCATCGACGAGGCGTACCTCCGGGTCTATTTCGGTAATCTTGCCATCGAAGGAGGACTGCGGAAGCTCACCTGGGGTAAGGCCGACAGCTTCGGCCCGCTGGATGTGGTGAATCCCCTGGACTATTCGGATCTCAGTACCATGACCGATCTGGGGGGTATCAAAATAGCCCGTCCGTTGATCCACCTCTCCTACAGCCTGGGGGCATTTTCCAAGCTGGAAGGGGTCTTTATTCCGAGTTTTACGGGACACCGCTTTGCCCAGGAGGGCCGCTGGGCGCCGGCCCAGGTTACCGGCTATGCGGAAAGGATTGCAAGCAGTATAACGAAGGCTATAGCGAGTATCCCACAGCCTCCGTCAGCCATACCAGGCGTACATGCTGATTTGCAAGACCAAACGGGTGAGGGTAGAAAAAGAATACTGGCCTATTATGCCGATATGGATATGGCATCTTTATATCCCCTTACGGCTGGTTTGGAATATGCCCAGGGGGGCGTGCGTTTCACCACCACGGTGGGTTCATCGGACCTAGGTATCCAATATTTCTATGGAAACCTCTTTAGACCGGCCATCACCATTGTCGGCCAAGAGGGCTTCTTCCAAAACCCCTATGGCATTCAGCCGGATATACGCTACAACCGGTATCACCAGATCGGCGTGGATTATGCCCAGGTAATCGCGGGGTTTAATCTCCGGGCGGAACTGGCCGGGAATATCACCAGCGACCTTTCCGGGGACGACGGCCGGGTGTACAACCCGGCTCTTGCCTGGTCCCTGGGCTTTGACCGGGACCTCTTCTGGGGGATCAACCTGAATACCCAAGCCACGGAAAGCATACGACTCCTGTCTGTGGGAGAGGATCCTGCGCTGGATACTGAAGCCGGGACCGATAGAACTTCCACCCGGATCATCCTGGCCCTGTCGAGAAAGTTCCTGCGGGATGAACTGGAACTCAAGGCTACGGGGATATGGGGTATTGAAGACAAGGACTTTTATATCCTTCCTGCCGTTATCTGGACCAAAGGAGACGTGGAAGCGGAACTGTCCGGGGGTATTTTTGGCGGAGATGAGCAGGGGGAACTGGGACACTACCGCAAAAACGGCTTCATTAAAGCGGCTCTGACCTATGCTTTTTAGGGAAAAGGGAAAGAAGCGGAACGATGAAGATACCCTGGACGTGTTCAAGAACCTGAGGGTTGTCGAACACATCCAGGGATATGGGCTAAACACCCCGCAGGGAATCTACCGGCCTGTCTAGCCTTGCAGGATCTCTTTCCCTTAGGCTTACCAGGATTTCATGATGACCAGACGATTCCAGCCATGCACATACTCGTATTGTACCGTATCCATGATCCGTTTTACCATCAAGATACCAAGTCCCCCTATTTGCCGTTTCTCAATGGGTGCGGTGATATCCGGATCAGGATGTTCCAAAGGATTGTATGGCTTACCCCGGTCGGCAAAGGCAATCATAAGCCTGGAAGGTTTCGACATCTGATCCAGTTTGCATCCGATCCGCACCTCCCCCGGTTCCGTTTCAGGATAGGCATAACGAGCTATATTAACAAAAATTTCCTCTACTACAAGTTCGATAGCCTGTTCTATTTCCATTGGACAGGCAGCACTTGCTATTATAGCACGAATAAACTCAAGGGCTTTTTCTAATTGGATGAGTTCAGCAGGGAGTGTTATAACGTGCAGTCCTGTATCGGTTGCCATAAACAAACTCTCCTTGGTAATAATCAAAGACCTTACTCCCTCAACCATCCTATGGGGAAGATCTTCCTCCTTGCCGCCTATCCTCACCTTACAGTTTTATCTCTAAGGCTACGCCTTTCTGTTGTAGATCCGTTTGAAGTTGTAAAAAGATACGGAACCCTTCTTTTGATATATACGTCAACTGGCTAAAATCAAGGGTTATTTTCGTAACATCCGGTTCCAATTTGCTCATTTCCTGCTGTAAGTTCGGCAGGGTTTCGGTATCAAGCCGTCCAATGAACGATAACAGGACTTCAGCCCCTGCAACATCTTTTTGTAAGAGCATGTTTTCTTCTTGAATGAGCACACCCGTGAGCCCCGCGGCTTCAATCATAGCCTGCACGGATTCATTGATATGCTGCAATACCAATCTCCCATTTTTCTTGGCCATGTTTTTTTGTATCCCCACTAAGACCTCAAATCCCCGGCTGGATACGCCGTTCAATTGAGCACAATCCAGGTATATGGTAGAAAACTCGTTTCCCTCTTGATACAGTTCTTTCTCCAGGGCTGGAGCAGTTTCATCGTCCACCTTTCCCGAAAGAGACAGGGTCAGTTTGGTTTTAGACTTCTCTTTTCGCAGGAGGACCATTTTTTCTTCCTGTATGAACAGGGCCATAAGACCGGTCATTTCAAATATGGAGAGGAGGGATTGGTTTATGTTTTTGATAAACATTTTCCCCTGGCGTTCTTTCATGATTTTCTGAATCTGCAATAATACCCGCAATCCCAAACTGGATATATAGGTTACCATCGAAAAATTCAGTATTACCACCTTAATATTCCCCTCCAAACGCCAGACTTTTCTTTCGAGCTCAGGAGCGGTCATGGTATCTAACCGTCCTTCAGGGGATAAAATTACGACGGTGCTTTGTCTCTCTTCACCTATAAACATGGTTCCTCCGCTAATTGTAGATCCCTGGGGATCTTGATTTCTTGATGAGTCTTCCTATGGCAACCTATTTTTAATGCCTATGTAAAGTCCTTTTCCCCATGTGATGGTAATTTTACCTTGAGGGAGGGGTTCGCTGGAGCATCAGCATGGTGATGTCATCTGCCTGTTCCGCACCGTCGGCAAAGACCTCAATTTCATGGAGCATATCCTTGATATAGTCCTGGATAAGGGTATCTTTAGTCATACTTGCATTGAGCACCTCAAGAATATGCTCAGAACCGAAAAGTTCGTCTTGCCGGTTCATAGCCTCATTTACCCCATCGGTATATAAAAAGAGCATATCCTCTTCCGCAAGGGTGGTTTCCATCATCTTAAAACGCATATTTTCCATGGTACCCAATATGATACCCGGTTTCGTGGTAAGCCACGTAAATCCCTGGTCTCCATGTTTGATTACCGGGGGATTATGCCCGGCATTGACATAGGTGAACTTTCCTGTGTTGACTTCCAGCAAGCCGATAAATGCGGTAACAAACATACTGGAATCGTTATTCTCACACAATTGATTGTTCACCGCATAAAAAACTTCATTCAGGGGCTTATCCATTTGAGCATGATTCTTAATCAGGGTTTTCGCAATAACCATAAACAACGCCGCAGGGACTCCCTTACCTGATACATCCGCTATGATCACTGCCAATTTATCCTTATCCACGAAGAAAAAGTCGTAGAAATCCCCTCCCACTTCTTTAGCGGGGTGCATCTCCGCATAAATATCGAATTCCTTGCGTTCAGGAAAAGGGGGAAAGATAGAGGGCAGCATACTGGCTTGTATCTTGGTGGCCACGTTCAATTCCGCACCAATCCGTTCTTTTTCAGCGGTAACGTACTGGATATTGTCGATCATCTGGTTGAAGGTATCTGAGAGCGTCTCAAGCTCATCCCCGGTTTTGACCCCAAGGCGGTGATTGAGATCGCCCGCGCTGATGGTGAGGGCTCCATCGCTCAAGGAAATGATAGGCGCGGTAATGCTGTTGGATAAACGAAACGCCAAGAAAATGGTTATGCCTGCAACGAACAGGACAGCCGTCCCCATAATCAGACATATCACTAAAATAGTGTGATCACTCCTGAGTAATGCAGCCCTGGTGAGCTGTATGATATTCTCCTCTATAAGCCTGGCCGGGGCGATGACTTCTTCAATGGGAACCACCACACCGAGACTCCAATTAATGGCAGTCAGAGGGTGATAGGCAACATAAACCGCTACCCCCTCTATTGCAAGTTCCATCAGCCCCTTTTCCTGGTTTATCATCCGGTGAGCCAGTTCCCGGAGAGCGAAGTTATTGCTCTGCAGATAATTCTCACCTAGGATAGCGCCGTTTTCATCGGTACGGATATCGGTCATCTTGGGACTCATGATCACC
>JAIRNP010000072.1 GCA_031258005.1 Treponema sp. | reverse complement strand
CGGAACAACTTGGTATCAACCTGGTATTCATTCCGCCATATTCTCCCAATCGTAACCTCATAGAACGTTTCTGGAAATTGGTAAAAGGCAAATTGCGTTCAAGGTACTATGATCAATTTAAGTTGTTTCGGGAACAGATTGATTCGATAATCGACAGCGCGGATAATCTCACAAAGAGATTGTAGACAGACTCATTGGTGAAAAGGTTCAGTTATTCGATGATCTTATTGCCATCAATGAAAATTCCTTCAAGTGCAATCAGGAAGCCGCCTAAATGTTTGGTAAATGTATCCACTCTTTAGTATAACTTAAGCGGAGTTAGGGATTAAGGTTTGGTGTTTTCAGAGCATTATTTGGCAATCAACACCTTTCACCCACCATCCTTTTTCTGGAAAGCGTCAGAGCCCAGTCCCCAGGGGAGCTTGGTAGAGCCGTCCTCATCAGAGAAACCTATTTTTTCCAGTTTCTTCCGGTATTTGAGATAGGTTTCCCCGATGTAAAGCCGGTTGTGAAGGACGCTTCGCTCCATCCGGTACTCTTCGTAGAGGGATTCAATGTACTTGGTCATGCTATGGTAGTTAAGGTCTGGGTAAAGCCCCCGGGTCTTGATTTTTGCCGGCCCTATCCCTATGGCAAGAATGGACAGCCGGATACCCTGGTCAATCTCATCGGCATTGTCAAAGCTGACATAATCCAGGCTGAAAGGGCCGGAAGGGAACCTTTTTTCGGCCCCCCGGGCCGTCATATTCGTTTCTTATGGATCCTGTTTCATGACGAAGCCTCATCGTGCTTTTATTCCGTATGGCTTGACATTATACAGACATAACGAACACAATACGATAAAGGATAATTCCTTATATAGCGGTAATTACTGATGCCACAAGGAATTAGGAGAGAGGGTAAAAATTAACTGTAAATCTGTTGGCTCAGCCTTCGAAGGTTCGAATCCTTCTCTCCCCAATGAGGGTTGTCCACAAAGAAAGGACAACCCCTGTTTTTTTGGAGGCCCCATGTCGAGTTGGCTTCGTTCCCCGGCCTCGTATGGGGAGCGCCCGAAACAACCTTTTTATCAAGAAGGGCTGCGGTTTTCCTGTATCCGCTGTTCAGCCTGTTGCCGGTATGAAAGCGGTTTTGTATTTTTGTCTAAAAAAGATGTCCTTATTCTAGCCGGGACCTTACAAATGGAATATAATAAGGTTATAGAAACCTATTGTCGGTGGGTTCCAGGAACGATGCGGGAGGAACGGCTTTCTTTAAAAGAAACGGCTGATTATGATTGTATTTTCTGGCAAGACGGGTGTTCGGTATATAAAGGACGTCCGTTGCAATGTAGCACCTTTCCCTTTTGGCCGTCAATTCTCGGGTCTCCTGATTCCTGGAACCGTGCGGCGGCTTCGTGTCCAGGTATGGGAACCGGCAGGTTGCATACAAAGGGTGAAATAGAACTCTGGGTAAGCCGGCAAAGGGAAGAACCGCTCATTTCAAGAAAAACCTAAACAGCGAGGGAGAGTAGATGCATATCCATTTTTGGGGTGTCCGTGGTTCTTTGCCGGCGCCGCTGGTATCATCCCATATACAGAGCAAAGTTACTGCCATCATAGAACAGATACGCCCGGCGGATATGGAAAGCCCTGAAGCCAAGGAACGGTTTCTTGCGGAGCTGCCTCCCTGGCTGGGTAGTACGGTGGGGGGCAACACCTCCTGCGTTTCGGTTACCTTGGATGATCCCCAGCAGGTCATCATTTTTGACGCCGGTTCCGGGCTTCGGGAACTGGGCATTGCCCTAGCCCAGCAGGAGCCGAAAATACCCCGCTACCATATCTTTTTTTCTCATTTCCATTGGGATCATATCATGGGTTTGCCCTTTTTTAATCCCGCCTATGATCCCTCGGTGCAGGTCGATTTTTATTCTCCAGCCCAAGACCTTGAACCCGTTCTGGCGAACCAAATGCGCTCCCCCTATTTTCCGGTAACCATGGACATGATGGGGGCCACGAAGCTCTTTCATTGTTTGTCCCGGGACCTTGCCTTGTATAAGGTAACCATTGCCTATAAACTTATGAACCATCCGGGGGATTCCTATTCCTATCGGATCGATGACGGGAAACACCGGTTTATTTATGCCACGGATGTGGCCTTATCCGCTTCGGATTTTATCGAGAACGAAGAAAACACCGCGTTTTTTGAGGGTTGTGATGTGGCGGTCATTGATTCTCAATACACCCTAAAGGAAGCCCTTGAAAAATACAACTGGGGCCATAGCGCCTTCAGTATGGCGGTGGATTTTGCCGCGCACTGGAAGATAAAACACCTGGTACTGTTCCACCATGAACCTACCTATGATGACCGCAAGCTCTATTCCCTTTTACAATCCGCCCGGTGGTATAGTGAACGCATGGGTTTCCAGGGCCTTAAAGTAAGCCTTGCCACCGAAGGGCTGGAAATCAGTTTATAGGAGAAAACCGGGCGGCGCCTATGGAATATCAGCATGAAGAGGGCATGTTCTTTACCTTTAAGGAACTTACGGTCCTATTTCCCCGGCTTAAAAAGGCAGAAAATACCCTTTTGCCGGCGGAACGGGAGGTGCTCTTAAAAATAGAACGGACCCTCTATGAACAGCTTTCCATACAAGATGTGGAAGGTCTTTTGGACACCTGAGGGTGCATCATCATAAAGAATCAAACGACTAAGCGCAAGGGAGGGAAAGAGTTCGTATGATCCGGATCCTTAAAATAATAGGGCTTTGTACAGGCTGCCTTATCGGCATGGGGGTATTATTCTCGGCAGTGGCCATAGGAGGGTTTATGTATTTTAATGCTCCTCCTGACTCGGTTTCGATGCCGGCTGATCCTAGAGAAGCGGAAATTCCGCGCCCGGCAAAGGCGTACCCCCGCTTCTTTGAGGTCTATGCCGGTGAAAGCGCCCTGTCCGTGGGAAAGCGGCTGAAAGATGCGGGGATCATCCGAAGCCATTATTTCTGGTATATCCTTTCCCGGCTTGATAAAGGGTATATAAAAGCGGGAACCTATCAGTTGGAGCTTCCCGCAAGCCAAATGGCTATCCGCTCTATCCTGGTAACGGGAGCGCAGTTTCTCACCCGAGTAACCATCCCGGAAGGGGTAACCCTTAAAAAAATGGCCAAGATTCTTGCTGCCGCGGAAATCTGCGAGGCCGACGCTTTTTTGGCGGCCACTGAGGATGCGGACCTGCGAGCCGCCTACCAAATACCCGGTGAAACTATGGAAGGGTTTCTCTATCCTGATACCTATTTCTTTCCCCGGGACTATCCCGCGCCCTTGGTGGTCAAAGCTATGGCGGATACTTTTTTTAGGCGCATTGCCGCCTTATCCGACATGAAGGGTGAGTCGCCGGGTAAGCCCTTGAGCCCTGAAGCCTTATACCGGAAGGTGATCATTGCGTCGATTGTGGAACGGGAATACCGGGTAGATGAAGAAGCGCCTCTCATGGCCGGGGTGTTTTATAACCGCTTGGATATGGGTATGGCCCTGCAATCCTGCGCCACCGTAGAATATGTGATCACCGAAATCCAGGGGCGGCCTCATCCGGAAGTCCTCTATACCCGGGATACGGAAATTCAAGACCCTTATAACACCTATATAAGAACCGGACTGCCTCCGGGACCGATTGCCGCGCCCGGCGCCATTGCCCTGAATGCGGCTTTTAACCCGATACGCAAGGAGTATCTCTATTTCCGTTTGGTAGACGGTACCGCCGGGCGGCACTATTTTTCCCGTACCCTGGATGATCATATCCGGGCCGGGGCCCTCTATGTTAAAGGCCGTTCTTCCTCGTGAGCGGTTTCCCCGCTAAGCAGGAAGCGTATCTGGGATGAGTTATATCGCCCAATCCACCATACAAGCGGTGAATCATAGCATAGACGCCCTGGCGGTGGTGGGGGATTATGTGCGGCTTGAACAACGAAGCGGACGGTATGTAGGGCTCTGCCCCTTTCATAACGAAAAGACCCCTTCCTTTACGGTGAACCCGGACCTCAAATTGTACCATTGCTTTGGCTGCGGCAAGGGGGGAACGGTGCTCAACTTTGTCATGGAGATGGAGAAGCTCTCCTTTCCTGAAGCCGTAACTCTTCTGGCAAAACGCTTTGGGGTTCCCTTGGTGTATGAAGGGCAGCAGGACCCAGGAGCGGCTTTACGGGTCCAGGAGTTTGAGGAAAAAACCGAACTCTACCGCCGGGTGGCCGGGAGTTTTCACTATCTGCTGATGCAGGGCTCTGAAGGAAATCAGGCAAAACAGTATGTCCTTTCCCGGGGATTGGGGATGGAGGCCCTGGAGCGGTTCCGTCTGGGGTATGCCCCTGCGGATAGGTGCTGGCTGTTCCAGTTCCTCTCCAAAAAGGGTTACTCCGAGGCCTTTCTTGCGTCTTCCGGGCTTTTCTCCACCAAATATCCCCGGTCCAGTTTCTTTTTCAGCCGCCTTATGTTTCCCATTGCAGACTGGCAGGGACGGACCATCGCCTTCGGCGGACGGCTTTTATCCGGGGAAGGGCCTAAATACCTCAACTCCCCGGAATCGGACCGGTACAAGAAAGGGCAGACCCTGTTTGCCCTGGATGAGGCCATGAAGGCCATTCGACAAACCAAGACGGTCTATATTGCGGAAGGATATATGGACGTGATTGCCCTCCACCAGGCGGGGATTACCAACGCCGTGGCCCCTTTGGGGACCGCCTTTACCGATGAGCAGGCCCAGCTCTTGCGCCGCTGGGCAGAGCGGGTGTACCTTTTCTTTGATGCAGATTCGGCAGGACAACAGGCGGCGCTGAAAGCCATCCTCACCTGTAGGAGAAACGGCCTTGCCGCGGAAGTGGTGGTTCCTCAGAAGGGCCAGGAATCCGCGGCGGTCTATAAAGATCCTGCGGATATTTTACAAGAAGCCGGCCCAGAGGCATTGCAAAAAACGGCAAAAAATGGTATAATTGATCTTGAGTATCTTATAATCCGCAGCAGGTCTTTTTTTGATCTATCCGGTTCCGAGGGGAAAGCGAAAGCCTGTGCTTTCATGTTTCCTTATGTAGCAAGTCTGGACTCGGAGGTTTCAAGAAGGGCTTCTCTTGATCATATAGCTGATGCGTTTGGGGTGGATCGCATAGCGGTATTCCATGACTATACGAGTCATAGTAATTCCACCCAAAGGTATGTATCAAGGAGGGGAAAGGAAGAGGAAGACCCTCAGACAGGAGGATCGATCCGCATGAACGATGAGTTGTACCTGCTCATCGCGGTTTCGGTACATTATAGATTATATCCAAAATTGCGCGCCGATCTTTTGATTAAGGAGATTGAAGATCCTTTTGCAAAAGAACTTTTTATCGCATTGGAAGAGTGTTTTATATATGATGAATGCGGTATGGATGCTCTTTTATCGCGCATCAGCAGAGAGGGTTTGCGGAATTTTGTTATTAAGCAAGCTGCATCGAGGGAATTTTCTTCAAATCCAGAGCAACTCGTTTCGGATGGTATTAAACGGGTTAAGCAGCGGCGGCTTGAAAGGCGGTTGCACGAAATTGTACTGGAGCTTCGTCTTGTAGCGAGCGGAACCGCTGATGTGCATCCAGAAGAACTCCTGGCTGAGAAGATGCATATAGATGCTGAATTACGCCGAATGAAGGAAGATAAGCAATGACGGATTTGCAGCTTGATCCTGCTGTTTTGAAGTTGATTGAATATGCTAAGGAAAAGAAGTCCCTCTCTTACGAAGAGTTGTCTGATTATTTACCGGAGCATATTGCCAATTCTGATAAGATTGAACAGGTCTTTGTATTACTTGAGGCCAATAATGTCCAGATCTTTCAGGAAGAGTCCCCGGGGGATGAAGAAGGAGAACCGGAAGCGCGAAAACCCCCCCGGGGCGAAAAGAAGCGGCTGGTTGCTATAGAGAAGGAATCCTCCGTGGATGATCCGATCCGGCTCTATCTCAGGGAAATCGGGAGAGAAAACCTCCTTACGGCAGAACAAGAAGTAGAACTTTCCAAACAGATGGAGAACGGGGAGAATATCATCAAAGGGGTGATAAAAAAGTCCGGCATGATCATCCCCGAATTTTATCACATCGCGCAAAAGGCTTTTTCTAAAAAAGATCTGCGGGAATTAAACCTCACCAAGAAAGAAATTACCGAATATATGACCGAGCGCCGCCGGCTTAATCAATTTTACAAAGAAACCTTGCGGGTTATTCTGGGGGATCTCAAGAATTACCTGGAAATAAAGCGGCGGCTTATCTCCCGGGGACTGAATATTTTTGAAGACCCTGAACTCACGGAAATCCGATCCCATATCATGCACGCCATTGATGCGGCTGAAATACACCCCGATGAAATAGCGGGGTTTTCCGAAAAATTCATTCAGGCTGCCCGGCGCATTAAACGGTATAAGAAAGAACAGGAACGGATAGAAAAACACCTGCGGGTGCGGTCGCTGAAAGAACTGCGGGTTTTAGGCCGGGGCCTTACCATTAAAGAGGAACGGGAACGACTTGAAGAAGAACTGGGACTTTCTTCGGATGAAATCAAAGAGAAGATCCGGCTTATCCAGGTAACCGAAAAGAAGCTCCGTCAGATGGAAGCGGAATTTGAAGAATCCATCGAGAGTATTAACCTTATGGCAAAGGAAATAAGCCGGGGCCGGAGCATGATGAAAAACGCCAAGGATAGGCTCATCAAGGCGAATTTGCGGCTGGTGGTTTCTATTGCCAAGAAGTATACCAACCGGGGGCTCCATTTTTTTGATCTGGTCCAGGAAGGGAACATCGGTCTCATCAAGGCGGTGGAGAAATTTGAATACCAGAAAGGCTTTAAGTTTTCAACCTATGCCACCTGGTGGATCCGCCAGGCCATTACCCGGTCCATTTCCGATCAGGCCCGGACCATCCGGGTTCCGGTACACATGATAGAGCAGATCAACAAGGTAGTCCGGGAATCCCGGCAGCTCATGCAAGTCCTGGGACGGGAGCCTACGGACGAGGAGATCGCCGAGCGCCTCGGCTGGACCACCCAACGGGTGAAATCCGTGAAGAACGTCGCCCGGGAGCCCATATCCTTGGAAACTCCCATCGGTGAAGAAGAAGATTCCCTCTTAGGGGATTTTATTGAAGACAAGGAAGTGGAAAATCCCGCCAACCTCACGGCCTTTACCTTGCTGCAGGAACAGCTTTCCGGGGTCCTGGCTACCCTGCCCCTCAGGGAACAGGAGGTACTCAAGATGCGTTTCGGCCTGGATGACGGGTATTCCCTTACCCTGGAAGAGGTGGGGCTGTACTTCAATGTTACCCGGGAACGGATCCGGCAGATCGAGGCAAAAGCCCTGCGCCGGCTGCGGCATCCCAAGCGGAGCCGGCGTTTAAAAGATTATTTAGACCATTGAAGTGCCTCATAAAAACTATTAAAAGGGATATATGATGATAATGGATACAATTTTTGAGAATCTGCGGGCCTTACAGGATATCCTCTCTCAAAAAATTATCTTGGAACAGGATATTCAGGAAACGCCTAAGATCCTCAATACCCAAGAGGAATTGTTAGCCCGGTTCAAGAAGACCTTTATTGAGAAGAATCAAGACTATGAACGGGCACGGCTGGCAGAAGCGGAATACCGCAGCCTTTTGATGGAAGCGGAGCATTCCCGGGAACATGCCGAAAAAAACATGGATTCCATCAATACTCAACGGGAATATGAGGCCCTGGATAAAGAAATTAGAGATGCTTCTGACAAAGAACAGCAGTATCGGAAAGAACTCCAGAACCAAGAACGGATCTTACTGGATTTGGACGAACAGATGCGGCAAAACGCCGCGCTGGTCCAGCAGCAAGAAGCGGAATTAGCGGAACGCCGAGCCAGTATCGAAGTAGAAATCGCGGAAAAGAAAGCCCAGGTTGCACAGTTGCGGGAACAAGAACGGGCAGTAACCCCGGATATTGATGCAGAGATCCTCTTTAAGTTTGAGCGGATCATCCGAAACAAGATGGGCCGGGGCATAGTGGCCATCAAGGGAGGGGTCTGTATGGGTTGCCACATGATACTTCCCGCCCAATTTGCCAATACGGTTCGCCAGGGAGAAGAGATCGTTTTTTGCCCTTATTGTTCCCGAATCCTCTTTTATGAAGAATCCGAGCAAGGGGAGGAGGACTTTTTCGCGATTGAAGATGCAGGCAGCCTGGTGGACCTGGATGATATCGAAGATGACGACTACGAAGAAGAGGAAGAAGAGGAAGAAGAAAAAATCAACATCGACTATGATGACTAGCGCCTTGCTCTGACGGGAATGAGGGGCAGGATCCACGGGGGTATTTCATAGGCAGCCCGGGGAAGTATGTTTTTGGTTGTTACAGCGATGAACCGTGCTGTCGCGTCATACACGGTTTAACCGTAGATGGTGAGGAAAGTCCGGGCTCCGCAGGGCATGATGCCGGGTAACTCCCGGGCGGGAGCTTCCAGAAGCTTCCGACAGCAAGCGCAACAGAAAGTAAACCGCGGTCATTCCCCTGGTTTTTAGCCGGGGGAAGGCCGTAAGGGTGAAAGGGCGGGGTAAGAGCCCACCGCGGGATCGGTAACGATTCCGGCACGGCAAGCCTCATCAGGAGCAAAGTCAAACAGCGGTAGAACGGCCCGTTTTATGCCGCGGGTAGACTGCGCGGATAGGATCCGAGAGGATCCTGCCAGATAGATGACAGCCGGTACCTGCGGTTGAGCAGGTATCGCACAGAACCCGGCTTATGGTTCATCGCTTTTTTCTTTTTTTGAACAATTTCCTCTTAAAAACAGCGAAATGAGGAGCATTTTGCGGAACTTGTTCGATAACCCCGTTGCGTATTGAACAAGTCCAATTATTCCCATTTCACAGGAGAGGCTTTCTGAATTGAAATCTATACTTCTTATTGAACGTGAGTTCGACAGAGAGAAAAAAGTCCACCGGACTTTAGTCCGCTATGACGCGAATGTATTCGAATAATTCGCTGACATTAGCGTTCATTCGCGGATTCCATCGAACTCACGTTATTTACATTCCCGGCGCTTATCAGTAGGATAGGGTTATGGAGATAAAACCATGCGTGTGCTTGCAAAAGACATAGCTCAAACATGCCGGGATAAGCCCGGTGAAACCCTGGAGGTGTTCGGCTGGGTACACCGGATTCGGGAACTGGGAGGCATCACCTTTGTTATCCTCCGGGATCGTTCCGGTATCCTGCAGGTGGTGCTGTCGGAAGCTGGGGATTTCGATATAGCCGACCTCACCCTGGAATCCGCTATCAAAGTGGCGGGTGTTCCCGCTCTGAATGAAAAGGCCCCAGGAGGGGCTGAACTGAGGGGGCATACGGTGGACTATATTGCCCGATCTGCCCCGGATCTCCCGTATCAGGTAAATGCCGACACCGGGAAGATCGGCCTTGAAGCTATCTTGGACCATCGAGCCCTCTCCTTACGGAACCCCAAAATTCGAGCCATCTTCAAGGTACAGTCCACCATCATCGAAGCCTTTTCCCAGTACCTCCGGGGACAGGATTTTACCGAAATTAAGACCAGCAAACTCGTGGGCGGCGGTACCGAGGGGGGGGCCGAACTCTTTGAAGTGGAGTACTTTGATAAAAAGATGTACCTTGCCCAGTCGCCCCAGATTTACAAGCAGATTATGGTAGCCAGCGGTCTCGAGCGGGTCTTTGAGGTTGCCCCCGCATACCGGGCGGAAAAACACGACACTCCCCGGCATTTGAACGAGTATGTTTCCCTGGATGTGGAGATGGCCTTTATTGAGTCTGAAAAGGATCTTATCGACTTAGAAAAGGGGATACTGTCCCATATCTTCACCGAGTTAGCCCGAAAAAACACCGCGGAACTGGCCCTTTGGAATACCCCGGTTCCCGATGCTCAGGCGGTCTACCAAGCCCCTATCATCCCTTACGAAGAAGCCCTCAGGATTGTTAATGCCGAGTCAGCTTCAGGGGCTACCAAGCAAAAGCCCCGGATTTTTGATATCAACCCCGAGGCGGAACGGCTCCTTTGCGACTGGGCCTTCCGGGAAAAGGGGACGGATCTGGTTTTTGTCAATGAGTTTCCCCGGCGGTATCGGCCCTTTTATACCTACCCCTTGGATTCCACCCGAACCATGAGTTTTGACGCGCTGTTTCGCGGGCTGGAGATCACCACCGGAGGCAGGCGGCAGCATGATTATACGGCCCTCCTTGCGGTACTGCCTAAGTTTGGCCTGCAAGAGGAAGCCATTGCAGGGTATCGGGTCTTTCAGTATGGCTGTCCCCCGCACGGAGGCTTTGCAGTAGGCTGCGAGCGGCTCACCCAGAAAATCCTGGGGCTGAGTAATGTAAAGGAAGCCAGCCTCTTTCCCCGAGACCGGAAACGGATGGAACCCTAAGGCCCTCGGTTTCATCGGTTCCACTCGTATGGCTTTGTTGCTATAAGGTATTTTTTTGAATGTAACCCCGACAGAACGGTGGACTAATGCCGAGCTGTTTCGTCTTCTTTGGCCCCTGATAGTGGAGCAAGTCCTCAATGTTACCATAGGAATAGCGGATACGGTGATGGTAAGTACCGTAGGAGAAACCGCGGTTTCCGGGGTATCCTTGGTGGATGCTATCAATGTACTGCTGGTTATCGCCTTTGGGTCCCTTTCCACCGGCGGCTCGGTGGTGGTCAGTCAATACATAGGCCGCAGGGACCTGAAAAATGCAAGCCGGGCGTCCAAGCAGCTCATGTATGTAAGCCTCTGGGTATCCCTTATCATTATGGGCCTCACCCTCCTCTCTTATCGGCTGCTGCTTCAGGTTATTTATGGGCATATTGCCCCTGAAGTGTCGGCTGCGGCGGAGACCTATTTCTGGATCAGCGCCCTGGGGTATCCTTTTCTTGCGGTGTATAATGCCGGGGCTTCCCTGTTCCGCAGCATGGGTAATAGCCGGATAACCATGCGGGTCGCCCTTTTGGTAAATGGGTTAAACATCGGTGGAAACGCCCTTCTCATCTTTGGTTTTCGGATGGGGGTCGCAGGTGCGGCTATCGCTACCTTGGTAAGCCGGGCCGCCGCCGCCGCGGTGTTGAGCGCCCTCCTCATGTCCCGCCGGGGAGGGCCTGTTTCTCTGGCAGGGATAGGTAAAACGCCGGTGGATATTGCTATGATTCGCCGTATTTTGAACATAGGCATACCCAGCGGGCTGGAAAACTCCCTGTTCCAAATCGGCAAACTCCTGGTCTCCAGGCTGGTGAGTACCTTTGGCACCCCATCCATTGCAGCCAACGCCATTACCAGTTCCATCGGCTCCTTTATCTACATGCCCGGCCAGGGTTTCGGTATGGCCATCCTGATCATTGTCGGCCAATGCATAGGCGCCCGGGACTATAGAGGAGCCAAGGTATACACCAAAAAGCTCCTGTATGTAGCCTATGGAGTGCTGATTTTTTTAAACCTCCTGATTTTTGTATCTATGGAATCCCTGGTAAGCTGTTTCAGCCTCAGCGTTGAGGCCCAGGAACTGACCAAACGGTTTTTATCGATTCATTGTATCTCCTCCTCCATTGCTTGGCCTTTGAGTTTTGCGCTACCCAATGCCTTACGGGCCGCAGGGGACGCGCGGTACTGCATGATCCTCGCGGGCCTATCCATGTTTACGGTTCGGTTAAGCCTTTCCTATGTGTTAGCCTATGGGTTGGGTTTTGGAGTGGCGGGTATATGGTTTGGTATGGCTGGGGATTTCCTTGTTCGGGGGACCTGTTATACCTGGCGCTGGCTTCACGGTCGTTGGCAGGAAAAGACCGTGATCTAGAAGGGTATCGCATGGTATAGTAGCAAGGTAGAGAGGACAAGCATGGCGCTGCATTCATCGTTTTCATATACTGACCTGGGGATATCCCCTTTTTTTATCCAGCGGCTTTCGGAACGGGGGATTCACTATCCCACAGAGATACAAAAGCTGGCCATTCCCCGGCTTTTATCCGGTGAGAACCTGCTCTTTCATGCTGCTACCGGTACCGGAAAGACCTTTGCCTACTTGCTGCCCCTGTTTGAGCGGCTGCTGCAGGCTGAAGCGTGCTCTCCCGCCAGCTCTTCCGGGCCGCTGCTCTTGATCGTCGCCCCTACCTTGGAACTGTGTTCCCAAATTAAGGCAGAAGGGGATTTTCTTCTCCAAGAAGGTCCGGAAAAAAGCCGCATCAAGATGAGTCTCATCATCGGCTCTGCGAATATGAATCGGCAGATCGAGACCCTTAAAAAAGATAAACCCCAGGTAATCGTGGGAAATCCTGCCCGGCTCTTACAACTCCTCCGTATGGGGAAGCTCAAGCTGGGCCAAGTCAAAGCCCTGGTTCTGGACGAGGGAGACAGGCTTATCGCCGACGAACTCCTCCCAGAAACTCAGGACTTGGTAAGCCGTATCAATCCTATCCGTCAAACGACGGCATGTTCGGCTACCATATCTGCTCGAAGCCGGGAACGGCTCCTGCCCCTTTTGGGGGAACCCATCTTCACCGTGGCAAGTGAAGAACAGGAGATCTTACGGGAACGGATACAACACTGGGCCCTTTTCAGCGAGACGAGGAAAAAGATTTCAGTGCTCTGTTCCTTTCTTGTGGCGGCCAAGGCGAAAAAGGCATTGATCTTCAGCAGCCGGGGTGGTCAGGTAGGGAATATCGTTTCCCAGCTACAATATCACCAGATAGCGGCGGTGGGTCTTTACGGTGAGATGGATAAAAAGACCCGGAAACAGGCCATAGAGGACTTTAAAGCAGGGAGAGCCCGGGTGCTGGTTTCAAGCGACCTTGCTGCCCGGGGACTGGACATTCCCCGGATTAGCCATGTGGTTTCCCTGGACGTACCAGATAGGGAGGGATACATCCACCGGGCAGGACGTACCGGCCGGGCAGGACAGCGGGGCATTATGGTTACCCTGGGAGATGGGGAAGAACTGCGCCGCCTTGCGGTACTGGAGAAAAAACTGGGGATCTCGGTGTACCCCAAGGTACTCTATCAAGGAAGCATCGGTGCACCTCCCCCGCTTAGGCAAGCCTCCCGTTCCCCGCTTCCGCAAAAAGCGCCTGATACCACCGGGAATTCAAGGTGAAGGATCCCCTCAATGGACTTGTTCAACAACCCACCGGGTTGTTGAACAAGTCTAATCTGGGATGCAGCAGTTTTCTATGGGTTTATCCTTGCGGTTTCGGCAGAACCCTTGCATGATCCTAAGGGCTCCTATAGTATAGGATTACTGTATAACGTACGGTGAGCTTGTCTCACCAGTCTCGTGAATAGCAAGGAGTGTACCCTAATGCGATCATGTAAGAATCTGCTGGTAAGCGGCGGCGCAGGATTTATCGGCGTTAACTTTATCCGTCTGCTCTTAAGCCCAGAGCATGCATTTTCCGGGAGGATTATCAATGTAGACGCCCTTACCTATGCAGGGAATCTCTCAAGTCTTGAAGACATTGAAGCCCGTCATGGGGGGAAGCGGTATTTTTTTGAACCTGGGGATATTGGTAACCCTGAGCTGGTACAATCGCTTTTTAAGCAGTATGAGATTGATACGGTGGTGCATTTTGCTGCAGAAAGCCATGTGGACCGTTCGATTGTGGGGCCGGAAGCGTTTATCAAGACCAATGTCCTTGGCACCTTTACCCTCCTTGAGGCGGCCCGGCAGTACTGGGGAACCCACCCGGAAGGAGCGCTGTTTCATCACATCAGCACCGATGAAGTGTACGGCTCCTTAGGGGAAACCGGGTATTTTACCGAAACCAGCCCCTATGACCCCCGTTCACCCTATTCTGCCAGCAAGGCTTCAAGCGATCATCTGGTAATGGCCTATCATCACACCTATGGATTGCCGGTTACCCTCTCCAACTGCTCAAACAACTACGGCCCCTATCAGTTTCCTGAAAAATTGATCCCCCTGATGATCCTTAATATGCTTTCCGGTAAAGCCCTGCCGGTATACGGGGACGGTAAAAATATCCGGGACTGGCTTTATGTAGAGGATCATGCCGGCGCCCTGTGGACCATTATCACCGGCGGCCGTATTGGGGAGAAATACAACATCGGTGGAGAAAATGAGTGGGAAAACATCACCCTCCTTCATACCCTCATTGATCTGGTGTCTTGTAAGACCGGTATCGCTGCAGACACCATAAAAGGCACCGTCACCTTTGTAAAAGACCGGCCCGGACACGACCGGCGTTATGCGATTGATTGTTCGAAATTAAAGCGGGAACTGGGTTGGAAACCAAGTGTCGATTTTGAAACCGGGCTGGCAAAAACTGTGGACTGGTACCTGGCACATCCGCAATGGATTCAGCAGATTCAAAGCGGGGAATACCAAAAATGGCTCAAAAAGAACTATGAAGCGCGGTAGCGGGGCTCTGCCGGGGTCTTGCAGGATGTACCCCGGCGTGTTTCCGGCAGAGTCCCTGGATTATATGGCTTCCCCGTAGAGGCTGTCCCGAAATTCTTCCGCATGGACGCGGATCGTTTTAAGGGCCTTCATCTCGATCTGACGGACTGTTTCCGCGGACATGCCCATCTTATCCCCTATGGTTCTGAGGCTGTACTTTTTGTGCCCTTTAAGCTCATACCGATACATGAGGATCCGTTTCTCCTGGTCCTTTAAGCGGTTGAGCAGCATCTGGAGGGTATCTTTCAGCGCGGATGTCTGGAAAAACTCCCGTTCAGGGTTGTAGGTATAGTCTTCATGTATATCGAGTACGGTCGGTGATTCCTCATCCCCTTCCGTATCCAGGGATACGAGACTGTTAGTCATGGTGATGATGAATTCCACATCTTTTACGGGAATGCCCACTTCCTTCGCTATGGCTTTGGTATTGGGCTGCTGCATAAGGGACTGACTTAATAGGTGATAGGCGTTTCGGATTTTACGGAAGGTTGCTTCTTTCCGATAGGGTAAACGGATGATCCGCCGTTTATCTGCGAGGAAGCGGCTAATAAACTGGCGAATCCACCAATTAGCATAGGTGGAAAAGCGGACGTTTTTTTCATGGCTATATTTCTCGGCGGCATGGATGAGTCCCAGATTGCCTTCCTGAACCATATCCATGAACGGGACATCCAGGGTAAGATAGGTCTGAACCACTTTAACTACAAGCCGTAAATTAGCTTCTATTAATTTCTGACGGGCTGCAGTATCTCCCTGTTGTATACGTTTCGACAGGGCCAATTCTTCTTCAAACGTGAGCAAAGGAATTCGCTTAACCTGCTTAAAATAAGCCTGTAAACCGTCGTCTCCTGAAGCAGTGATCTTCTTTTCGCCCCGTATTGTGCGCATAGTATCCTCCAAATAATATTTTTGGTACTAAATATAAGCAAATTATATGCCATGAATGATATTAATGCGAAAAATATTATAATTCTTGTTATTACAAGGAAATAGGAAGCGTAGAAAGCAGTGCGGTCTTACGGAAACAGGCATCTTGTATGTTCTTTCATACAGTTCTGTATACTATTTTATATATGTCCCCCTGCCCTCTGGATAACCGGAGGGTATGGTCGTTAATCAGTGATAAGTTCACCCCCTCTAGTAACGAAGGACAAGATCACCCCTCGGATAAGCATAGGAGGATGAAGTACATAATGAACACAAAAGAGCCGGCCCGGCTGACGATTATAAAGGGCGCGATAGACGGGGTCTATACAATGGACTTGTTCCATAACCCGGTTGGTTATCGAACAAGTCTAATAAAGGGGTGAACGATTCCCTCGTTATTGACATTTATAATAATAAGTCAAGAACATTACCGCAACATGAAGCGGCACATCGCCGACACCGCATTGGCCGCAAAAAAGCAGCCCGTCCTTCCCGCTCCCGCCCCGTCCACCGGCAAGAAGGTCGCCATAATCGGCGCGGGGCCCGCCGGCATAAGCGCCGCCTACTTTCTGCGCCTGCAGGGATACAGGGTTACCGTGTTTGAAAAACACCGGCTTCAGGTGGAATGCTCCGTTACGGCATCCCCTACTACCGCCTGCCGGATGAAACGCTAAAAACCGAATTCGGCGCGGTCCTAGCGCTGGGCGTCGAGGTGAAGTACGGCGTGGAAATCGGCAGGGACATTCCGACAAAGAAACTTGAGGCGGAGTACGATTCCCTCATCCTGGCGATAGGCGCTCAAGGGCGCGTCTCCCATCGGCGTTCCCGGTGAAGACCTTCCCAGCGTATGGACCGGGATTCAGTATCTGGGCGAATCCGGCGAGGGACACACCCCGAAACTCGGCGGCGATGTATATGTGGTGGGCGGTGGCAACACGGCGATGGACTGTGTACGCTCCGCGGTTCGGGGCGGCTCGAAAGCCACCTGCCTCTACCGACGCGGACGGGAGGAGATGCCCGCTAACGACATCGAGATTGAGGAGGCCCTGCACGAAGGGGTACGGTTCGAATACCTCACCACGCCGGTCAGAATAGAAAAAGACGGCGGCACCCTGAAACTCACACTCGTAAAGATGGAGCTGGGAGAGCCGGACGCTTCGGGCCGCCGCTCGCCAAAACCGATAGCCGGTTCCGAGTACTCGGTGTCCGCCACCGCGGTCATCGGTGCGATAGGCCAGCGGGTGCTGCCGGAACCGGCTAACGAGCTTGGCCTTGAACTTACCCGCAACGGTGTCATCCTTACCGATCCGCAGACGTTTCAAACGAAGCGGGCGGGGATTTTTGCCTGCGGCGACTGTCAGACCGGCGCGGATATTGCCGTGCGGGCTGTCGGCAACGGGCGTAGGACCGCCGTCGCCGTGGACCAGTACCTGCGGGACGAAGAACTTATCGGCGAGCCTGTGCTGTTCAACTCCCGGATGGGGCCGCTTGACACGGTGAGCGAGGAGCTTTTCAAGGACGCGAAACGGCAGGAGCGTATCACCATGCCTGCCATCTCCGACAATGAGAGGCTGACCACCGAAAAAGAGGTGGAAACCGGTTTTGTCCCCGCCGCCGCCAGAAAAGAAGCGGAACGCTGCCTTGAGTGCGGCTGCGATGCGGTGAAAGCCTGCAAACTCCGCGAATACGCCACGAAGTACGGCGCGGATCAGAACTACTTTGGGCCGCCTGTCGAAGCGGACTCGCAGCGCGCGTATCAGGCGGACTATACCCACCCGAAAATCAAAATGCAGACGGGAAAATGCATCAACTGCGCCGCCTGCGTCCGCGCCTGCGCCGAAGTGAAGGGGCTTAACGTCCTTGGCCTCGTAAATCGCGGCTTTGCCACCCGTATGCTCGTCCCCTTTGGCGAAAGCCTTGCGGGTACACAATGTGACGGCTGCGGCGAATGCACCAGGGTCTGCCCAACCGCGGGGATCAGGGAAAAGAAATCCCCGCTGCCCGCTTAGGTCTACCGTTTATACACAAGTTCTTCACCGGATCAAGGAAAACAGGTAAGATGAACCGTAAGGGAGCCGACAGGAGGGGAAAACATGAAAACGATAGCTAGCCGGAACCGTTTTGGTGACCAACGGTTGGGAACAAGGGGGCTCAAATTCTTGACCGGATGGTCAGGAAGATGCGCGTTGTGATGCAGAAATGTGATAACCGGAAAGACCACATGGCGTTTTATCGCTTTTGGAA
>JAIRNP010000057.1 GCA_031258005.1 Treponema sp. | reverse complement strand
ATTGGGACACCCTCCATGCGGTATCCCCATTATAATTTGGGCAACAGCGTCAACAAGTTGACGTTTCAATTTGAGGCATGACCTCTTTTCGACAACATTTTTGATGAGGCAATGCGGGGCCTTGCATAAACGGATACAATTTTGTATAATTATACATTATGTGTTCTTAGGAGGAGAAAATCATGAAACGGACAAGCGTTATAGCCGTATCGGTGCTTTTGGCCTTGGTAATGGGCATGAACGTCTATGCTAAGGGTAATAAGGACCAACTGCGGATGGCCACCGGCGGTAATACCGGGACCTACTATGCTTTTGGCTCTGCGGTTGGGCAGATCTTAACGGAAAAAACCAATATCCCCATCACCATTCAGTCTACCGGGGCATCTAAGGCGAATATCCAGCTCATCGCCGCGGGAGAGGTGGAGATCGCCATTGTGCAGAACGATGTGATGGACTATGCCTACCGGGGGGTAGACCTTTTTAATGGAGAAAAAATCACGGATTTTTCTACCATGGCAGCGCTTTATGCTGAAGTATGTCAGGTGGTGGCCAATCCTGCGGCGGGGATCAGTACCATTGCGGACCTCAAGGGGAAAAACGTTTCCGTAGGGGATGCGGGAAGCGGAACTGAATTCAACGCCCGCCAGATCCTCGAGGTATATGGGATTAGCTTTAACGACATTAATAAGCAAAATTTAAGCTTCGGCGCTTCTGCTGATGCCCTGCGGGACAACAAGATCGACGCCTTCTTCTGTGTTGCCGGTGCGCCTACCACCGCAGTGGTGGATCTGGCCATTGGCCGGGACATCGTGATCTTGGAGATTGACGATGCCCATGCAGCGGAGTTGAGCAAAGCCTATCCCTTCTATACGCAGTTCCCCATTCCAGGGGGAAGTTACCGGGGTCTCACGACGGATGTAAAAACCGTGGCAGTAAAAGCGACCTTTATCGTGAGCAATAAACTTGCGGAAGATACGGTGTATCAGCTTACCAAAACCCTCATCGAAAGCAAAGGAGCCATTGAAACGGCCCATGCCAAGGGAGCCGAGCTTTCCTCCGCCTATGCGGTGGAGGGTATTTCCGTACCCTTTCATCCGGGAGCAGCAAAATATTTCCGGGAAATCGGTGCGCTGAAATAGCGGCCCAGGGATATAACACAAAGAGGGGATGGGCTTGGATGCCTCTATGAAGGGGAGTACGCTCATCCCTACAGTACTGGCAGCCGCTTTGATGCTCGGCCTTACCGGGATGGCATGGTCAAAGCTGGCTGTCCCGCGGCTCAGTATAGGGGATGCTGAATCCGGTAAGATCTACGGAACCTGGCCCGGGGTAGAGCAATTTTCTATCGAGTTTGTACATTCTGTACATCAAAGCCGGGTAAGCGAGTGTTTTCAGGTGGAAGGAAACCGGATTCGGCCGATAGCTACCCGTTTCTTTGCCTTTGGCGCGGGGATGCAGGCGGAGCTTGCGGAAGGACAACAGATGAGCCGGGACGGAGACGCCCTGGTAATCACCGGTTTCACCCAGTCTTTCCAGGAACTCAATTACATTGTGGGTACGGTTTCAGACCATATCTTATATATACACCGGGAAAAAGAAAAAAGTGAACCTATCAGCTTACGGGATCGGTGTGGAAAAAACGCCCATATCGTGGTACGAATCAGCAGAACCGGCTTTGCCGGTTTGTATTAAACAGCGAGTCCCTAGACAGAAGCAGGGCTTGGGGGCCTAGTTAGGCTTTCCAGGGTGCTTCTTGTAGGGCTTGCTTGTAGAGGAAGGTTAGCATGACCCATAGTTCTCCATCACATCATCACCATAAGCCCGTTCACCCCCTCAGTGAACAGGAAACTGAAGACCTCATCGCCCAGTTTGACCGGGAGTCGAATGTACGGCACTTTTCAGGGCTTCCCGATTATCTGGTTAAGGGTTTGCTGCTCCTTTTTACCGCCTATGTTTTCTGGGTTACCCTTATCGCCACAGTCCCTGAACAGATCCGAAGGAGCGCCTTCTTGGGGATTCTGATCTTCCTGGGGTATATCCTCTATCCCGTATGGCAGGGTATGCGGAAGCAGGTGAACCATGTACCGTGGTATGATTTTGTTTTGGGTATCCTAGGGAGCGTTTCCTTTTTTTATTACGCGGTGCATTTTCAGGCCATCATAAGCCGGGCGATCCAATTGGAAACCCTGGACATTGTCATGGGAGTTACGGGGATTCTGATCCTGGCGGAACTATGCCGCCGGGTGGTGGGAATTCCCATCCTGGTGGTAGCCGCGGGTTTCATCACCTATGCCTTTGCGGCGGGGTTTTCCCTCAAACGGGTGGTTCATCAGCTTTTTTATACTACCGATGGTATCATCGGAACCCCCATCGGGGTCTGTTCCACCTTTATCGTCTTGTTTATCTTTCTCGCTTCCTTCCTGGAAAAATCCGGGATCGCCTCTTTCTTCATTGACCTAGCCAATTCAGTGGCAGGTTTCGCTTCCGGGGGTCCTGCTAAGGTAGCGGTCATTGCCAGCGCCTTGGAAGGTATGTATTCAGGAAGTTCCGTGGCTAATACGGTGGGATCAGGGAGCGTTACCATCCCGGTGATGAAGCAGATCGGGTATAAGCCGGAATTCGCCGCTGCCGTGGAAGCCGCTGCCTCCACCGGAGGGCAGATCATGCCACCTATCATGGGAGCTGCGGCGTTCCTCATGGCAGAGTTGACCAATATTCCCTATCCGGTGATTGCCACCGCGGCTATATTGCCTGCGGCCCTGTATTTTACCGGAATTTTCCTCATGATCCATTTTGAGGCCAAGAAGCTGGGCCTTAAAGGACTTCCCAAGGAATCGATCCCCCATTTTGGAAAACTCCTCTTGGCCAAAGGGTACCTCTTCTTGCCGGTCATAGTCTTGGTAGGCCTTATGAGCGTCGGGTTTACCCCGGCCTATGCCGCGTGTTTTGCCATACTCGTCGCGGTGATTGTGAGTATGTTCCGTAAGGAAACCCGGTTTACCCCTGTATCCCTGCTAGAAGCCCTGGGAAACGGTTCCCGGAACACCATCGGGGTTGCTATGGCCTGTGCCATCGCGGGTATCGTGGTGGGTATCGTATCCCTCACCGGTCTGGGTCAAGTTCTGATTTCCCTGCTCCTCACCGTGGCCCACAATAGCCTGTTTCTTGCCTTGATCCTTACTATGGTTGCCTGTCTTATCTTGGGTATGGGGATTCCCACTACCGCTAATTATGTGATCATGGCCACTATTACCGCCCCTATTGTGATTCGTATGGGGGTGCCGGTCATGGCTGCCCACATGTTTGTGTTCTATTTTGGGATCGTCGCGGACATTACCCCGCCGGTGGCTTTGGCAGCTTATGCAGGGGCGGCCATTGCCAAGGCAAATCCCATCAGAACCGGGGTTACCGCCACACGGCTGGCGATTACCGCCTTTATCATACCCTATATCTTTGTGTACAACCCTTCTATGCTCTTTATTGATACTACGGTCCAGCAGGTGGTCCTCATGGTGCTTACTTCCTGTATCGGCATGTTCGGCCTCGCGGTGGGTCTTGAGGGGTATCTGTTGAAGCACATTCATATCCTTGAACGGCTGCTAGCGATTGCCGGGGGCTTACTCCTTATTAACCCAGGACTCCTCACGGATCTTATCGGGTTTGGGCTTATTGTGGTAGTCGTGGTGCTACAGGTAATCCAACGAAAACCGAAACATTGATTCTGAGTAACCGTTCACGGCGATTCGGCTAGATTTATGTAATCCGGGAATGAATCAAATCCAAAAAAGGGGGCTAAACATCCTTTGAGATACATCATTACCGATGTATTTTGTATAGTGCATGT
>JAIRNP010000043.1 GCA_031258005.1 Treponema sp. | reverse complement strand
AACGGAAAACGGCATTATTACCGGCTATGTAACCCTGGCCCTGGATCATGATCACCTGATGGAATTTACCGATCACAGTACCCCCATGAACGAGCGCTACACGGAGCTGCCCAGCGCCTACGAAGGAAATTATGCCTTCATCTGGGACTATAAATGCCGCAACATCTGCCATCCCAGACATCACTCCATTGTGGGTTATAACCCCGAGACGGGGGAACCCGAAGTACCCTGGCTGGAGGAGAGTATCTATGACGCATGGCAGAAAAGCGGCAAGAGTTTTACCGGTTTTATTAAGGATCAGCCGGTTTTTGTGGAACAATCCCGGGACAAGAAACCTGCGGCGGCCCTGACCGAAGCCGGACTGGTGGGGCTGGACGGCAGGTATCTTAACCATGCCCCCCAGTGTACGGGTTGGTTCGATCTTACCCGAGAGGGCGGCTCAGGCTCCTTTCTCATCCTCTGGAGCGGGCTCTGGAAACTTACCACCGCGGCAACAATTCCCTACTATACGGGCCATTACGGCCAGTCAAAGCGGGGGTTCGGCTTTGTGGCTATCGGCGCAGGATTTGAAGACTTTGAACGTCCCGCCCGGGAAACCGAGGCGGTATTAAAAAAGGAAATCTCCTCCGCCAACGAGAGCCTTATCAAAAGTGCCGCCGATACGCAACGGGCTATTGCGGGTAATCTCTGGAATACCGCCTCAAAGCTGGCGGTATCCGCGGGAATTATGATTATCCTGGTGGTATTACTTGCTATCTGGATGGCCTCGACTTTTACCCGGAGCATTACCAGGATGATTGCCGGCATTTCCCGCTTCCGTTCCGGTGAACGCCATTTTCGTTTTAACTCGCCCGTCAAGGACGAGATGGGCGTTCTGGCCGACTCTTTCGACGATATGGCGGACAGCCTGGTAGCAAGCGACAGGGGCCCCCTGGTAATTACCGACATGGACTACCGGATCATCTTTGCAAACGATGCCGGCCTTTTAGCTCTCGGCGGAAGCGTGGAAAATTTACAGTCCATTCTGGGAAAATCCTATAATGACGTAAGTATCTATCCCCCCGGTTCAGTGTACGATCCTATCGCCGCCCTGCAGGAGGGCCGGGAAGCGGATATTTTCTATGAACGGAAAATGAATTGTTACTTCAAGGGAAACGCCACCTACCTTACCGGCAAGGAGGGGGAAAAGATAGGCTATGTGATCACCTCCACTGATGTAAGTGAAATTATCGAAGATCAAAAGGCCACCGCGGAACAAAAAACCCTGCTGGATACAATCTGCGCTTCATCGCCGGATCTTATCTGGTACGAAAATGCCCAGGGCCGGCTTCTGGCGGTAAATCCCCGGTACGCCGCTCTCTTTGGTAAAAACCCGGATGAACTTATCGGCCTTGACGCAAAACAGGTTATACCGCCGGAATACTTTGCCGTCTTCAACGAAAACAACCGGCATGCTGTTGAGTCCCGGAGACCCTATTATGTGGAGGAGAAACTAACCTTTGCCGACGGTCACAAGGAAACTCTGGATACGGTACTTACCCCCATCTTCGATACGGAGGGGAATTTTGCGGGCATCCTGGGATTTGGCCGGGATGTTTCGGCCCGGGTCTCCATCGAAAACAAACTCCGTAAAACCCAGCTTGAGCTGGAAAAGGCAGTCCTGGAGGCCAACCAGGCCAATCAACACAAGGGAGATTTTCTGGCCCGGATGAGCCACGAGATCCGTACCCCCATGAACGCCATCATCGGCATGACCAATATTGTAAAAAAACAGCTTAAGGAGCACAATGCCCCGGAGGAAATCAAAGTCAACCTGTCCCAGATAGAGGCTTCCTCCCAACATCTGCTGGGACTCCTCAACGATATTCTGGATATATCAAAGATCGAAGCGGGTAAGATTGAACTGAGCCAGGAAGCGGTGGACATGCTGAAACTGGCCGACACGGTGGTGTCCATAATACGGCCCCGGTGCGAAGAAAAAAACATCACCTTCAATATCCGTTTTACCATACCGCCGCCGACGTTTTTTACCGGCGATTCCCTGAGAATACGCCAGGTGCTGATCAACCTGCTGGGGAATGCGGTTAAATTTACCCCCGAATATGGCAGCATTGATTTTGTAATCGAACAGCGGGAAGTCCGGAACGGCAGGGCCCTGCTCTTTTTCTCGGTAAAGGATTCCGGTATAGGCATCTCCGGGGAATCTATGGCCCTTCTCTTTAAGCCCTTTGAGCAGACCTCGGATAAAATATCCAAACGCTACGGGGGAACCGGTCTGGGGCTTGCCATATCCCAGAACATCGTCCAGCTTTTTGGCGGAGAGATTACGGTACAGAGCAAGCCCGGAGAAGGCAGTGTCTTCAGCTTTGGTATCTGGCTGCCGGAAATCGCCGACGGCGAAGAAGAAACGGCAATTCCGGAGGACGCCACCGGAGGTCTTGCGGGCAAGCGGGCTCTTCTGGTGGACGACGTGCCCATTAACCGCATCATAGTGATCAACTTGCTGGAATATACCGGCCTGGCCGTTGACGAAGCCGACGACGGCCTTGCGGCGCTGAACATATTCCGGAACAGCCCGGAGTATACGTACGATATTATCTATATGGATGTGCAGATGCCGAACATGGACGGTTACGAAACAGCGGCGGCCATCCGGGCCCTGGACCGGAAGGATGCAAAGACTATACCTATTGTAGCCTTAACCGCCAACGCCTTTAAGGAAGATATAGACAAAGCCCTGGAAAACGGCATGAACGCCCACCTGGCCAAACCCATGGAAACGGATAAAGTTCTGGGAGTTACCTTTAGGTTATTGGGAATCAAAGAAAAGAACTGATTTGCGGGCGGGGCCATACTCCGTTGCGAATGAAAATTTACCGCCGGCCGCTATCTTCCGGCTTTTTTCTCGAAATGGGAGAACTCCATGGTAAAGGTAGCCCGGCCCTGGCTGACGCTCCGCAGGGCGGTCATAAAGCCGAACATCTTCTCCATGGGGGCCAGGGCCTTTACGTGATCCGCCGAGGGCCTTGAATCCAAGCTTGCCACCTGGCCGCCCCGCTGGGTTATCAGGCTGATCACGTCCCCCACGAATTCCTTGGGGGCGATAAGATCCACCGCCATAATGGGTTCAAGCAGCACCGGTTCCGCGGCGCGGCAGGCTTCGTCCGTTCCCAGGCTGGCGCAGGCTTCAAAGGCAAACTCCGTGCCCGTCAGTTCCGAATACACTATATCCGTCAGGGTTATTCCCACGTCAATGCAGGGATAGCCCAGCACTATGCCCGAGGAAAAGGCCCCTGCCACGCCACGCCTTACCGCTTCCAGGATCGCTTCGGGAATATCCTTTCCGCTTACGGCGGAGGCATACCGGTTCCCCGATCCCTGGGGCAGGGGTTCCGCCCTGAGGCTGAGGACGGCGGTATTTTCTTTTCCCCCGATAATTCTGGAAAAGCGTTCGGTCCGCTCCGCGGTTTTACCGATTGATTCACGGTAGGTAACCTGGGGATTCCCCACCCTGGCGCCGACATGGTACTCCTTGAGAATCCGGGTTATCAGCACGTCCAGGTGCAGTTCTCCCATGCCGGAAATGATAAGCTGTCCGGTCTCTTCGTTTTCCCTGGTGGTAAAGGTCGGATCCTCCCTGGAGAGGAGGGCCAGAATATCTTTGAGTTTATCCTGTTCCGACATGGTTCTGGGTTCTATAGATACGGAAATAACCGGTTCGGGAAACTGCATCCGTTCCAGAATAACTGGCCAGCCTTCGCTGCCTATGGTGTCTCCGGTCTGGGCCAGCTTCATCCCGATGATGACTCCGATGTCTCCCGCCGCCAGTTCGTCCATGGGCTCCGATTTATTGGAGTGCATCCTGAGAATACGGTTTGCCCGTTCCCGCTTTTTTTTGCCCGCATTGAAAACCGCAGTCCCGGCTTTGATGCTTCCCGAATACATCCGTACATAGCAGAGACTTCCCGCTTCCCGGTCGTTTTGAATTTTGAAGACCAGTCCCAGGGGAGGCCCCGCCGGATCGCAGGGGACCTTAACATACTCCTCTTTCCTGGGGTAATAGCCCTGGGCAGGGACCGCTTCGTCAGGGGCGGGAAGATAATCTACTACCGCGTCGATCAGGGGCTGGACCCCCATATTGCGCCGGGAAGCCCCGGCCAGCACAGGAAACAGATCCCGGCGTAATACCGCCCGGCGCAGTTCTCTTTTTAGCAGATCCGGGGGAATTTCCTCCCCGGCGAGGTACTGTTCGGTAACGGCATCGGAACTGCGGGAAAGGATGTCGATAAGCTTTTCCCGCCACTCCCCCGCCAGGACGGTTCTGGAGGGGTCCACCGGAGCGTAGATCAGGGTTTCCCCTTCGTCCGCGGCATTCCAGCGGATCTCCCTCATCTCCAAAAGATCGATGACCCCCTCGAAACTATTTTCCTTGCCGATGGGAATTTGAAGCGCCGCCGGCGGAACGCCCAGTTTTTCCCGGACATCCTCCAGCACCTGAAAAAAATCCGCCCCTGCCCGATCCATTTTGTTTACATAACCGATACAGGGAACCCCATATCGTTCCGCCTGCCGCCACACTGTTTCGGTCTGAGGCTCCACCCCGCGGACCGCATCAAACACAGCCGCCGCCCCGTCCAGGACCCGCAGGGACCGTTCAACCTCGGCGGTAAAATCCACGTGTCCCGGGGTATCGATAATATTGATTTGAAAATCCCGCCAATAGGTAGTGGTAGCGGCGCTTTGAATGGTGATGCCCCGTTCCTGTTCCTGCTCCATCCAGTCCATGATAGCTTCGCCGTTGTCCACTTCCCCTATCCGGTGGCTTTTGCCGGTATAGTAGAGGATCCGTTCGGTGGTAGTGGTTTTTCCCGCATCAATATGGGCCATGATACCGATATTACGCATTGCTCTCAGCATAAAAGACTCCTGGTACTCTACTATAGGGTAAGGGTCGTAAAAAAACAATCGCCCCAGTTTAACCTTAATACGAACCTTTCGCTGCAGGCACCCCATGTGGGTTTACTCGAGGATCAAAATATCCGCGAATTATGGAAATAATACGGGAGCTTCTTGCAAAACCGGATCCTTCGGTTCGCCAACGTCCGCTTAAAAACAGAAAAAAACAGGGATTTCTTAATGAAATCCCTGTTTTTTGAGCCGTGAGCCCGTTCATACCGGCCCCGGCTTCTTGTTCCCGCACCGCCCGTCGCTTTTCTAGGAATCCATTGCCCAGCCCCGCGCAGATCAGGATATGGAAACTGTTTCGACGGCAAGGAACCTCAAGGTTTCACCCAAGAAACAGGGCGGTCTCCTTTTGCCCCTAGTATCAGCCTAAACCGGCTTTTCGCCGGGTATACACATCGTAGAACACCGCTAAGAGGAGAATCAGGGCTTTTACCACGTACTGCCAGTCCGAACCAATGTTCATGAGGGACATCCCGTTGTTGATGGCACTCATCACCAGGCCTCCGACAATAACCCCCACCACCGTACCGATGCCACCAGAGGCAGAGACACCGCCGATGTAACAGGCTGCAATGGCATCCAGTTCAAAGAGGTTCCCTGCCTGGGGAAGAGCCGAGTTCATGTACCCCGTGGAGACCATCCCTGCAAGACCTGAGAGTAGACCCATAATACAAAAAACCAGAAAGATAATCAGTTCGGCATTGATACCCGACAGTTTAGCGGACCGGGCATTGCCTCCCACTGCATAGATAAACCTGCCGAGAACCGTGTTCTTCATCATAAAATGAAAGATAAACACCGTGATCCCCAACACTACCACCACTGCCGGAAGACCCCGGTACGTGGCAAAGCGCTGGCTGAGACCCAGGACCAGGAGACCTATCAGGATCAGTTTGCCGATGAAAAGTCCTTTCGGACTCATGTCGAATTTATTCTGTATGTCTCTTTGACGGGATATACATGCGGTAACCACGTATAGGGCAAAGACCAGGGCCCCGACCAGCAGCGCAGTGAGATGTACCGTACCCATCTGTAGGGCCTTACTATCCAGCATACCGGATGCTATCTGCTTATACCCATCATCTTTAAGCCCTATGGGATTCACATGGGTGATAATATAGGTGAGTCCCCGGAATAAAAGCATCCCTGCCAAAGTAACGATGAAGGCGGGTATTTTCAGATAGGCAATCCAAAACCCTTGGAACGCACCGATAGCAAGACCCGCAACCAGGGCTACCAGCAGGGTTGCCCCCATGCCGATACCGGTATTGTAGACCATGGCGCTGATAGCTCCTACAAAGGCACAGACCGAACCTACGGAAAGGTCGATTCCGCCGATGATGATAACCTGCACCATACCTACTGCGAGGATGAGAACGTAGCTATATTGGATAAAAATATTGGTGAAATTACGGGAATTCAGGTTCGTCCCCTTGGTCAACACCGCAAACACCACCATGATCAGGGCCAGCATGAGGAACATGGAATAGTTCCGAATATTATTTTTAATGAGGCTTGCCATGTTCACCCCTTCGCCGGCTTTTTCAATCGATTTATCGCTCATGTATGCTCCTTACCTGTAAAAGCCCGAAAGGAGGCCCCGGCACTTCCGGCGCCTTTACCCAACCAGGGCGATTTGCATGATTTTTTCCTGGGTTGCCTCGTCGTGCATGAGCATACCCTTGATCTTTCCTTCATTCATGACGTAGATCCGGTCCGCCATACCCAGCGCTTCAGGCAATTCAGAGCTGATCATGATGACGCTCTTCCCCTGCCCTACGAGTTCATTGAGGATGCTGTAGATCTCCGACTTGGCCCCCACATCAATACCTCGGGTAGGTTCATCCACGATGAAGATGTCCGGGTCCGCTAGGAGGGTCCGGCTTAATACCACCTTCTGCTGATTCCCGCCGGAGAGGTTTCGGGTAAGCTGGTTGATAGAAGGAGTCTTGATCCGTAGTTCCTTCCGGTATTTCTCCGCTTCCTGGATCTCCTGCTGTGCAGAAACCAGCCCAAAACGGGAGAGTTTCTCTAAAGAAGATAGAGAGGTGTTGGTCTTAATACCCTGAATCAGGATGAGGCCCAAACTTTTCCGGTCTTCCGAAACATAACCCAGGCCCGTATCAATAGCCGCCTTTACCCGATTAAGGACAACCTGCTTTCCTTTGATGTACAATGCCCCTTCGCTCCGGGAACCATAGGATTTACCGTAGATACTCATCATCAGTTCGGTACGGCCTGCCCCCATAGGACCGCAGAAAGCGAGGATTTCACCTCTTCGCAGATAGAAGGAGGCATTATCCACCACTTTAATCGTGTGATACTCAGGATGATACACGGTCCAGTTCTTTACTTCCATGATCGTTTCACCGGGCGTGGTTTTCCGTACAGGAAAACGGCGGGTCAGGTCCCGGCCTACCATATCTTTGATGATCATGGCTTCGGTGAGCTGGTCGGCCTTAACGTCAAAGGTAGCAATGGACTTCCCGTCTCGAAGTACCGTTACGGTATCCGCCACTTTGAGGACCTCATTGAGCTTATGGGAAATCATCACCGAAGTAATGCCCTGGCGTTTGAACTCAAGCATCAGACCCAGCAGTTTTTCGCTTTCATCATCATTCAAAGAAGACGTGGGTTCATCCAGGATTAACAACTCCACCTGTTTGGAGAGAGCCCGGGCGATTTCCACCAACTGCTGTTTACCTACCCCAAGCTTACTTACGATGGTAGCGGGGTTTTCATGAAGCCCCACCCGGTCCAGGTACTGCTTGGAGGCCCGGATATAGTAATTCCAGTTGATGATGCCGAAACGGGTTTTCATGTGCCCGAGAAACAGGTTTTCATAAATCGAAAGATAGGGACTCAGGGCTAATTCCTGATGGATGATAGCAAGTCCCTCTTTTTCACTATCCTTGACGCTGTGATAATTGGTTTCTTGCCCCTTGTAGAAGACCTTTCCCTCGTAGCTGCCTTTGGGATACACCCCGCTGATAACACTCATCAGGGTGGATTTTCCCGCGCCGTTTTCCCCGCAGAGGGAATGGATTTCCCCTTTTTTTACTTTTAAATTGACCTTATCCAAGGCCCGCACCCCGGGAAAGTCTTTGGTTAGGTTTTCAATTTCAAGAATATAATCACCCATAATCTCCCCTTCGTTGCATAAAAGCACGCAGGGGAGGGGGTATGTATCTCTTATGCGGGGTACCGCCTCGCCTCCTGTTTGGGGGGACTCATCATCCTCCCAAACCCCCATACATGCTTCTAACAGAGCGTTATTTTAGACGGGCCGCTTCTTCGGGAGTGAAATGCCCCGCATCAAGGGGAATCTGCCAATTATCCTGGATAATAATAACCGGTTCCAAGAGGTATGCTTTAACCCGCTTCTTACCGGTATCACCGATGCTGGCAATATCCCCTGAAGCCAGGGTCGTACCCGGAATAGCAGGGTCCTGGCCTTTGATGATCTGGTCTGCCAATAAGACCGCTGCTTCCGCCAACTTAGCCGTATCCTTAAATACGGTCATGTACTGCTGGCCATTTTTGATGGATAAGACCGAATCCGCTTCCGCGTCCTGCCCGGTAACCACCGGGAGCTTTCCATCCGCATATTTGGCATCCGCAAGACAGGCTTCGATGATGGCCCGGGCCAAGGTATCATTCGGCGCGAGGACTCCGTCAAGCACCACATTCGCCGCGTCGTTGTTGAGGAGGTTCTCCATCCTGGTTTTGGCCACCGGGGCCTGCCAGTTTTCCGTGGCAATCCGCTGGAAGTTAGCGTTATCCGCCGAAGTCTCAGGATAGGGACCGATTACCCTGAGAACCCCGCTCTTGATATAGGGGTTGAGTACGCTCATGGCCCCGTCAAAGAAGAACTTCGCATTGTTGTCCGTGGGAGAACCCGCAAATAGGGTGATGTACTTGGGGGCATCCGAACTGGCCTCTTTGAGCTTAAGCCCGGTTTCAAGCCCCTGTCCTTGGAACTGCCCCACCTTGAAGTTATTAAAGGTGATGTAGTAGTCATAGTCCGCAGAGTTCATGATCAGCCGATCATAGGCAATGACCGCTACTTTATCCTGGGCAGCATCGGCAATGGCGGAGTTCACCCCGTCATTGATGTTACCCACGATTAACAGTTTGGCACCGTTGGTCAAAAAATTCTGGAGCTGCTGGTTCTGCCGGTTCTGGTCTGCGTCGCCGTAGGCCACTTCCGCACGGTATCCAAGCTTTTCCACCGCTGCTTTAAGATTGGCCCCGTCTTTCTGCCAACGCTGGACATGGGTCTCAGGCATAGCGATACCCACCAGCGCGGGCTGGCTGCTGCTTCCACCTCCCTGCTGACCGCCTTTGGCGAATCCTAGAGAACCGATAGCTACAAGCATGATGAGGACCATACTCAACTTCTTCATTTATTTCCTCCTAGAAGTAAAGATAATTTTATTATCTCTGATACAGGGTCATTTGTAAACCCTCCCTGGTTTGTAAATTTGTCAATACCAGATACTCGATACGTTTTCTGTCATAGCTAAATTAACGGGAGTTCGACAGAGAGAAAAAAGCCCGCCGAACTTTAGTTCGCCGAACTTTAGTTCGCAATTACGCGAATGTATTCGAATAATTCTGAAATTCGCGTTCCTTCGCGGATTCCATCGAACTCACGTTAAATTAGATGCTCATGTTGTCCTCCTTGGTATTTAGAAGCATGGAGCCTTGGAGCTAGTTCCATCGGATGCTTCCCGGTAGTATCCTATCCCCAAAAATGAGTATGATATGCTATGCAAGTGAAATCGGAACAAAAAACAGTGAAAAACCCCCCTAAGGCAGCCCTTAAAGAACCGGTAAAACCAGCACCTTCCCGGGCATACGACGAATCCAAGATAAAAACCCTTTCTTCCTTGGAACATATACGCCTGCGGACCGGTATGTATATCGGACGCCTGGGGGATGGTTCTCACCCCGACGACGGAATCTACGTCCTCCTCAAGGAAATCATTGATAACGGCATTGACGAATACATCATGGGCAACGGGAACTGTATTGACGTGGAGGTTTCCTTTGATGCGGTTCCGGGCGCGGTTTCCGGTAAACCCGCCGTGCGGGTTCGGGATTTTGGCCGGGGCATTCCTCTGGGCAAACTGGTGGAATGTGTCTCGGTGATCAATACCGGGGCCAAATACAACGACGAGGTGTTTCAATTCTCCGTGGGCCTCAACGGGGTGGGGACCAAGGCGGTGAATTCCCTGTCTTCTTTTTTCCGGGTCCGTTCCATCCGGGACGGGGCCTATGCAGAAGCGGTCTTTGAACGGGGGGTCCTCATCAAAGAGATCAAGAAGGGGAAGCTCAAAACCCCTGAGCCGAACGGTACCCTGGTGGAGTTTACCCCGGACCGGGATATCTTCGGGGAATACGCCTTCCACCGGGAATTTATTGAACGGCGGATCCGGCATTACGCGTACCTCAACCGGGGGCTGACCCTCGTTTTGAACGGCGAAGCCTACCTGTCTTCGGGGGGGCTTTTTGATCTGCTCACCGAAGAGACCGGGGAAGGATGCCTCTACCCCATTGGGTACTACAAGAGTGAGCGGATCGAGTTCGCCTTTACCCATACGGCCAACTACGGGGAGGGGTATTTTTCCTTTGTCAACGGCCAATACACCGGTGACGGAGGGACCCATCTTTCAGCCTTCAAGGAGGGTTTCCTTAAGGGGATTCAAGCCTATTGCAAGAAGGAGTACCGCAGTGAAGATATCCGGGAAGGGGCCAGCGCCGCGGTGGCGCTTAAACTGCAAAATCCCATCTTTGAAAGCCAAACCAAAAACAAGCTGGGTAATGCGGATATCCGGGCCTGGGTGGTCCAGGAAGTCAAAGCCGGGGTGGAAGACTGGCTCCACAAGCATCCTGAGGCGAGTAAAAAGCTGGAACAGAAGATCATCGCCAACGAAAGTCTGAGAACCGAACTGAACGAGGTTAAGAAAGAAGCCCGGGAAGCGGCCAAGAAAATTGCCCTGAAGATTCCCAAACTCAAAGACTGTAAGTACCACCTCGAGGACGGGGAGAAGGGGGCCTCCTCCACGATTTTCATTACCGAAGGGGATTCCGCGGCAGGCTCTATGGTCTCCAGTAGGGATGTGATGACCCAGGCGATCTTCTCGCTCCGGGGCAAGCCTGAAAACATGTACAGCAAGAAACGGGCGGCGATCTACAAGAACGAGGAACTCTACAACATGATGATGGCCCTGGGGATCGAAAATGATTCCGGTTCCCTCCGGTACGCCCGTATTGTTATTGCCACCGATGCGGACTTCGACGGTTTTCACATCCGCAACCTGCTCCTTACCTTTTTCCTCTCCTACTTCGAGGAACTGGTCAACTCCGGCAGGGTCTATATTCTGGAGACCCCCCTGTTCCGGGTACGGACCAAGAAGGAAACCCGGTATTGCTATACGGAAAAGGAACGGAACGAGGCGGTGCAGGCCCTGGGAAATCAGAGCGAAGTTACCCGGTTCAAGGGCCTGGGAGAAATCAGCCCCAAGGAATTCGGCCAGTTTATCGGACCGGATATGCGTCTGGTTCCGGTAGCGGTACAGACCCTCAAAGCGGTTCCCCAGGTCTTGAGCTTTTACATGGGCAAGAACACCCCTGAACGGCGGGAATACATCATGAAAAACCTGGTGAATGAACTCTGACCCGGCAGCATCGGGACCGGTTATCCCCTCCATAGGAACCGTTCAGGCGAAACGCAGGTACCCCAACGGGTCCTGCCGGTCTATGGTTTCTGATGAACCCTAAGCGCCTGTTTAGCATCTTTATAATTCATGCCTGCGCATTGCCTCATAATTATTCGAGCCGAAAAAGGCGGCTGCCCAGAAACAAAAACCCAGCCGAAATCAGGCTGCAAGAAAAAATAAAACCCGCTTTTACGGTCTTGCCATTAGGGAAAGCCGTAAAGCATAGGCATATTTGACCAGGGTCTGTGTAACGGACTGCATATGGGCAAGCATCTCTTCAATGGCCAATGAAAACTGGGCGACGCTGGTACTTTGCCGATCCACATAACCGTTGCGCTTGTGGATGTTCACGGTGATCTGTTCCATAGTGGCATTGGTTTCAGTAACACTGGCGCTCTGGTTTAACACCTTTTACCGGAACGTCTTGATCCAGGACTTTCACCGGGTTCTTTTTCTGATGATATTCCGCGCCGTTGTTTTTGAAATTCCCAATCAGTTCCTTTTTTTGGTATCTACCGATAGTACCGGCTGTCCCTGCCCCATAAACTCATCGGATTTCTGCAAGAAATTTGCCAAATCTACGAGACTTGTTCAACAATCAACCAGGTTGTTGAACAAGTCCATTATACCAAGCCTTTTTATTCATTTGGAAGTTGCCAGCCTTCTTTTTCGTCCCATATTAAATCGGTATCGTCCATATTTACAGACCATTTTGCGTCTTTTATATACGCGGAATTTTTTTTGAAGTGCGAATTGTATGGCGAAAAAACTTCGTAAGGAGTCAGGTAGCCTAAAACCTTGCGGGGTCTATTGTTGATTTTTGCGACAATTTTGTCAAGTTGT